>PUMX01000352.1 GCA_003552485.1 Candidatus Hydrogenedentota bacterium | reverse complement strand
CTTGGTGAACCTTGTCGCGATGGGCCGGGATCGAGGCCATCTCCCGCAAGACGCCCGCGTGTTTCTTCATGGCGGCCTATTCCACAACCTCCCCGTGTACACCGAGTTTTTCACAGGCATTCTTGGCGCCCAATGGCCCGGATGCGCCGCACAGCACACGTCTATTCAGGGGCCGGAAGCCGTGTTGGAGAGCTTGAGGGCCCATCCAGCGCCGGCGTGGATGTCCGTGCGCGAGCCTAAGGAGACGGACAGCGAATCTGTCCCTGTGAGCCCCACGGAGGCCCTTGCGCCAACCGTGGCCATTGACCGTCTTGAGCCCATGGCGATCGCCGAGACCATGCACGAGGCGGACCGGCGGGCCGTCGAGGCCGTAACGCCCGTGTTGCCCGTTGTCGCCGAGGTGATGGAGCGTGCGGGGAGGGTCATCCGGGAAGGGGGCCGTATCATTTACATGGGCGCGGGGACCAGTGGCCGGCTCGGCGTGCTCGATGCCTCTGAGTGTCCGCCCACCTTTGGCGTGCCGCCGGAGCGTGTGGTGGCGCTGATGGCGGGAGGCGAACGCGCCTTGCGGGAAAGCATCGAGGGAAGCGAGGACGAAGAAGATGAAGCGGTTCGCGATCTTGACGCGTTGCGGCCTGGCGGCGCCGACATGGTTATCGGCATTGCCGCCTCCGGGACGACGCCTTATGTCCGCGCCGGTCTAGGCTGGGCACGCGAATGCGGAGCGCGTACGGCGCTGGTATGCTGCAACCCGGCCGTACGAGAAGGCGCGGAGCATATCATCGCGGCGTGCACCGGCCCTGAAGTGGTCACGGGCTCGACACGTCTTAAGGCGGGTACGGCGACCAAACTCATCCTCAACATGATATCGACGGGGGCCATGATCCAGGCGGGGTATGTCTTCGAAGGCCGAATGGTCCGCATGCGGCCGGTGAACGCCAAGCTTCGGCGCCGCGCCGTGCTCATCGTCCGCGAGCTTGCGGATTGTTCAGAAGCCGAGGCCGAACGCCTCCTCCACGCGGCCGATAACGACATCGCCGTCGCGCTGCTCATGGCCTGGAAGCAAATCGACGCCCCAACGGCCCGCCAGCGATTAGAGGCCCACGGTTATTCGCTCCGCGAAGCCCTTGAAGAAACATGATACACGACAGGGGGGAGTTATTGTGGAGGGGTGCAAACACTGGATTATTCGTGGTTGCGCCCCGGCGGGAAAACGCTTCATGTATTGGGTGTAGAAGGCGATTCACCCAAGTTTACTAAGCCGCTCAACGTGTTTCGCAAGGTCCAGAGGGGGGCGGCTAAATCGACAGCCTCGGTGTTTGGGGCCATGACCCGCTCGTAAAAGGCGGGGATGGCCTTGTGATATTCAAGAGCGTGAGTCGTTAATTCGGAGGCAGAAGCGGGCGGCTCGGTTTCCGCGGGGTGGGGGAGTGAGGAGGCGTCTTCTGTCCAGGCGAGGAGCAGATCCACGGCGGCCAGCTGCCGTTTCAGCACGTAGTTCCAATTAAGGACATATCCCAGCGCAATCTCGCTCTGCTGTTCCCAATAGTGGGGCTCCACTTCCGCGAAAGGACTGTACACAGCATGACTGGTGAGGAGATCGCGAAAGAAACGGAAGAAGACGTCTGTGTGCTCTTGCGCACCCTCAACAGTCAGGAAAAACGCCATGCAGCGGTCCATCGTGTCGAACACGTCCCACTCCTTCCGGCGAAACCAGGCTAACGTGGGATGCTCGCCCCCGATTTCGCTTCCTACAAGCCCCAAGGCGTCGTTGAGCGGTTTCTGATAATCCGGGTTCCCTTCTCGGCTACATGCCGCAAGGTTCACGAACCAAGCGTTCATGAGAACCCCCATGGCCGCGGCCCAAGGCAGCCGTTCCGGAAATGGGCGCGTGACGTAAGCCGCCTCTTGCCAACGCAGGGCTTCGGCCATGCGCAGCACGGCCTGGACGTGTTCCTCGCATACCTCCGCGAGAAAGCCCAGCGAGGCGCACTTCGCGGTTTCTTGAGGGATGCGTTCGGTGTCGTTCTCAGGGAGAGAGAGGTGGAGGGTGGCCTTGTTCCACCCCTGTAAACAAGCGGACCAATCCGGCTGCTCGAAATTAAGGGGGACGTGATTAAGGATCGTTTGTTCGGCCTCACGCAACTCCTTGTGTTCCGCGTTCCAGAGCTGTTCAAAAGCGCTGCGGCAGCGTTCCAGATCAGTGGGAGCGAATGCCATGCCTATCCTGTCATCGTGGACGGAACCATGCTGCGTCTAGGATGGACCAGAGATGAACAATCCAGCCGAGAAACACTAACCACAACAGCCCCGCTAACGCGAAGTGAATGAGCGCCCGAATGGGCCGGCCCTGAAGAAGTTGGCCCAGGCCGGGGATGAAGAAGCTGGCCAAAGCCGCGATGACGTTACCCGGAGATCCCGGCCCAGCCTGGCTCATACTCAGTTTCCCTATTGCGAATTTGAAGCCTTGCCGATGAATAAAACCCCGGCGTTTCTTCGCAAACGCCGGGGATATGAAAACATGGTGCCGGAGAAGGGACTTGAACCCCCACGGGCTTTCGCCCACATGGTCCTGAACCATGCG
>PUMX01000078.1 GCA_003552485.1 Candidatus Hydrogenedentota bacterium | reverse complement strand
TGTGTAATGCGTAATGTGTAATGCGTAATGTGTAATGCGTAATGTGTAATGCGTAATGTGTAATGCGTAATGTGTAATGCGTAATGTGTAATGCGTAATGTGTAATGCGTAATGTGTAATGTGTAATGTGTAATGCGTAATGTGTAATGCGTAATGTGTAATGCGTAGTCACAGTCGTTCTATGGGATGAATGAACTGGCCTTGTCTAGGGGGTCACAAAACTCTTATGTGAGACTTCGCGTTGTTAACCTTGTCCCGAATCCGCCTCAGGCGGATCACAAACCTAATTCTAAAGTCAAAAAACACTGGACAAGGTTCGAGACAAGGTTCGAGACAAGGAAACCAGCACATAAATATAAGCATTATTTGCGGGGAGACTCGCCGCATAGTCAGAAACAACTGAGAACAAGAGCTTTGTAAAAAAGAAAGACGTCCCTTTCTTGACAGAACCCTAGCAACAAACAAGGAGTAAGAACAATGCTTAATCGTAATCACTTGATAAAATTTCTGGTTTTTTCCGCCTGCTTAAGTGTTTTTGCCGCACAGGGAGTCGTCGAGGCGACGCCTGTTTCTTTCGATGTCCGGGACTTCGGTGCGGCGGGGGATGGCGAACAATTGGACGACGAAGCGCTTCAGCGCGCCGTTGATGCCTGCTATGAGGCCGGCGGCGGTTTTGTCCGCCTGACTTCGGGCGATTATCTGGTGGCCGGCGGACTCAGGCTGCGCAGCGGCGTGCATCTGTATCTTGAGGCCGGAGCGACAATTCTCGGCAGCGATGATATAGATGTACGCAACCGAGGAACGCTAATATCCGCCAGGGGGGCAAAGGATATCGGTATCCGCGGGCCGGGACGTATTGACGCCCAAGGAGACGCGTTCTGGACCGGCAGCCCGGGATGGCAGACTGAAAGCTGGCGCGGACACGCGCCGCACGACTACAGCCGCGTGGATGGGTCTCCGGGACGGCCCATAGAATTCAGGAATTGTCAGGATGTGGTGTTGAAAGATTTGACGATTGTGCGCTCCCCCAGCTGGACGATCACCTTGCGCGGCTGCGACGGAGTCGTTATCAGCGGAGTGACGATTCGCAATCCGCTTGAGGGCGACTGGCTGGACGGTATTGACATTGTCGGTTGTTCGAATGTGCGCATTGAGGGCTGCCACATAGAGACCGGGGACGATGCTCTGGTGCTGAAAAGCGAACCGAACTATCCGAAGGTGGAAAATATCACTGTCACCAATTGCGTGCTTGCCAGTGCGGCGAACGGTTTTAAGCTAGGAACAGGAAGTCATGGAGTTTTTCGCAATATCACTTTTAGTAATTCGGTGATATACAGTGCCGGTGAGGAATACGGACAAAGGACAATTTCCGGGGTGAACCTGGTGAATGTGGATGGCGGGATCATCGAAAATGTGAGTGTTTCCAATATTGTTATGCATAATGTGCGCGCCCCTCTGTTTATCCATCTCGGCAATCGCGGACAATGGATGGATGAACCAGTGCCCGGAAGAATACGCAATGTGCTGATTTCCAACATTGTGGCCAGCGGCGGCATCATCACTTCCAGCATAACTGGTATCCCGGATCATCCTGTTGAGAGTGTCACCCTGAAAAATCTACGGTTTGTCCAGCAGGGCGGGCAGGAGCAGAATGCCACCGCTTTTGATGTGCCCGAGATGCCGCGGGGATATTATCCCGAAGCCTTTATGTTCAGGCGCCGCCTGCCGGCCTGGGGACTGTACGCGCGACATGTTTCGGACCTGGTGATTGACGGGTTTGATCTTTCGGTTGCCGAGCCTGACGGCCGTCCAGCCATCATCCTGGATCGCGCCGCTGATTCAGTCTTGCGCAATCTGCGTGCGGGGTACGCCGCCGAGGATCAACCCTGGCTTGAATTTCATAACTCCGAGAACCTGCTTGTGCAGGGGTTCAGCAGCCGCACCGATATCCCCCTTTTATTGACCGTTCATGGTTCTGACAGTGACGGCATAGCGCTTCAATCCAACGACCTGCGCCGAGCGAATAGATTCTTGCGCTTCGGAGAGGGAGTCGCCCGGGACGCTGTGCATCGAGGGGCGAATATTGAGCCTTGAATAGCCTTTTTCGTGGGCTGACTGGTGCTTCGTTGCAAAAAATCAGCGGACGCATTGCACTATATTACAGTTACTCAGGTGCTGTAAAAAATCGAATAAAAACCAACAAAAATGGGAATGGGTTGACGGTAGTCCGACTCCGGCTTTTATGCCGCAAGTCATTAGCGCTGAGGCTAGTAACTGGCGGCATAAAAGCCGGATCAGGCCCACCGGCGCTCCCAACATGGGCGTGAGACCTTTTCGCTGAGGGCCTAACACGGCATAAACTTACTCCATTCCTTGCACCGGCCAGTGGGCGAAAGCAGGGGTTTCGTACGGATGTGACTCTTTTAAAGCGGCAAGAGTATCCTGCAGACAGGATTCGGCACAGATCATTTCCACTCTGATTTCGCGCGCTTTCTCTAGTTCATCATGCTTCCCTATATACGGACTGCTGCCGGCCAAAGGCCGGAACTGGCCGGTGCCGGATGTCTGCCAGCAGCAGCTGTCATAATT
>PUMX01000507.1 GCA_003552485.1 Candidatus Hydrogenedentota bacterium | reverse complement strand
GAGGAACTGTGGGCCAAGCAGCTACGCCAACGGCGGGCGCCAGTGGGACTCCATGGGACGCTGGGTTACATTATTGGCAGCACCCACGAAGGGGCGCACAACATGCTAACGGGCGAACCCCGGCAAGGCGCGCATCCGATGACCGGCGAAGAACAAGAATGGGAATGGGTGGGCGCGTTGCGTTGCGGCACTCAAAACTACAGTGAACACCTTGTCAAGTTTCGTTCGGGCACTGCCGCTGTCGCTGATGTGTTGCCAGACCGGGCCATGGCCACGACCATCACCGGTTTCCGTCCGGGCTGCACCAATAATCTCATCGCCGCGGATGGCGTGCTCAACGCGCCGGAGTACACCCGAGGCTGCTCATGCTCCTACCAGCATCAAACCAATGTAGGGCTCGTTCACATGCCCGAAGTCGAGGCATGGTCGTATGGCCCGCATCCTGATCCGGCGCCCGGAAGCGTCAAACGCGCCGGCGTCAACTTTGGCGCGCCCGGCAGCCGGTACGAGGAACAGCGCGAAGTGCTGTGGGCTGAATACCCGGCGATAGTCGGTCCCACGCCCCGCATTAGCAAGGACGTCGAGACCGACAACGCGGAACCGTGGTTCCGTCATCACGCCACGATTATCGAGGAGGAGAACGATGGTCTGGATTGGGTGGGCGCGTCAGGCTTGCGTGGCGCCGCCACCATTACGCTCGGGGACTTCTTCAACGAGAGCAATCCCGGTTCAGAACCAACCTACACCGTGCGGCTGCACTTTGCCGAACCGGACCACGATGTAGAGGCCGGCCAGCGGGTGTTCAACGTCAGTTTGCAGGGCGACACCGTTCTCGCTGACTATGATGTCGCCGCCGCGACCGGCGGCGTGCGGCGGATTGCAGTTGCGGAATTCGACGGCGTGGAGCTGTCGCCCGGCGGGGAACTCACCATCGACATCGAACCCTCGGGCGACTCAGCGCTTGAACCGGTCCTTAGCGGCGTCGAAGTGGCCCTCGACGAATAACGGCAAATAAAAACGCGCCGGATACTCCCCCGGGAGATCCGGCGCGTTTTTTGTTAAACCAGCAGTTATCCCGGAAGTTTCCGCCGGATATTTCCGATAATCTCGTCCAGCATTTCGTCGAGGCTAGTGCGCGGCTCGAAACCTATCGCCGCATTGACTTTCGTTAGGTCCGGAGCCCGATGCAGCATGTCCTCATAGCCCGGGCCATAGACTTGCTCATATGGCACATAGTAGATAGTCGAGTCGCTGTCCGTACGTTCGATGATGCGGCGCGCAAGTTCCTCGATCGTGATGCATTCACGGCTGCCCAGATTGAAGATGTCGCCGGCCAGATCGCGCCGTTCTAGAAGCTGAATCAACGCCGGCACCACATCGGCCACATAGGTGAAACAGCGGGTTTGGCTGCCATCGCCATGCACGGTCAGCGGTTCGTTGCGTAACGCCTGTGTCACGAAGCGCGGAATCACCATCCCATAGCGCCCTGTCTGACGTGGGCCAACCGTATTGAACAGCCGCGCAATAACAACGGGATGCCGCTTTTCGAGCCAGTAAGCCAAGGCGAGAAATTCGTCCATCGCTTTCGACGCCGCATAGCCCCATCGCGTCCGTTTCAGCGAACCCATGACCCGGTCGTCATCTTCCTGAAACAGGTCGTTAACGCCTTTGCCGTACACTTCGCTGGACGACGTAATCAGCAGCGGGCGCCGGTACCGGCAGGCTTCCTCGAGCACCGTTTCCGTGCCGCGGATGTTGTTGACGATGGTCGAGATCGGCTTTTCGACTACCAGTTGCACACCGACGGTCGCCGCCAGATGAAAGACCACATCCACCTCGCGAACCAGATCGCGCACAATCGGCTGGTTCAAGGTCGAGTCGATGACCGCCGTGATCTCACCTAGGTGCTCAATGTTCTCAAACGCGCCGGTGCTCAGGTCGTCAAGTACAAAAACCTCGTCGCCTCGCGTTACGAGCGCCTCACACAAGTGAGACCCGATAAACCCGGCCCCGCCGGTCACCAAAGCCCGCATTCATTACCTCCATCCATAAGAACACCAACCGGCAATATGCGATTCGCGAAAGGAATCGACGAGTCGAACTGCCCCTAAAGTCTTAGCCGCGCACCGCCTCTACGTTACGTCTCCGTAGCGCGGGCCAATCTCATCAGCCAGTTCGCGTCCATACGCCAGGATCTCTTCCCGGTCGCTGTCGGACAGCGCCTCGTAGGCCAGCGCCATCTCGACGTTGTGAATGGCCTCATCCACCGTGTACGGACCCACTATCGCGGATGCGACGCCCGGCAAGTCCAACGCGTAGGCCAGCGCCTTGGGCAGATGTTCCGGCGCTGTAGCGCAACCGACGGCGGCGTTGCGATGATTAGGAAAACCACCCTTGATGCCCGCAAACGCTTTCATCGCCGCGACACCCACGTTACGTTCGCGGCACTCGGGCAACACCACGTCCTCGAATTCGTAGATGTTGCGGTCAGCGTGGTTGAGCACGGTCATTACCACGTCGATTTCATCGGTTTCAAGCATCCGCATGAACCGCGAACTGCGCGCATGACCCGATAATCCGATAAACCGGATCT
>PUMX01000193.1 GCA_003552485.1 Candidatus Hydrogenedentota bacterium | reverse complement strand
GATTGCTGGTGTCCTCCACGGCGAAGACCACTTCGTGCCCCCAATCTCTGAGGATTTTGCCGATTTCAACACAACGACATACATGGGAAAGCATGTACGACATGGGGGCGAACATGACCTTAACAGGCGTATGATTATCCTGAGTTGCTTGTTGTTCGGACATGGATTAGGGATCTTTCTATAGTCTATGCCGCATCGATTGACTCAGAGCCGGGCAACCGGCGTCCGGATTGGCCGACAGCGTGCGGCGGCATCCCGCATACTCTGAGAATCCAGCGATGGCCCGCCGCTTCGAGCGACAGGGTGCGAAAGGAAATGGCTAGTATAAGAAGCTGAGCCGTAGTGGTCAATACCACGCCGCCGCTGCTCTTTCGGCGAGGATGGACGCTTTAATTCGTTGATGGCATAAGGCACACTGGAAGAGCTGTGCTGAATGGGGCCTTGCCGGGGCCTACATTCTCCCGACTTCCGAATCGGTTGAAGCCTACTTCACTCCATAGGGGTAGAACGCCATGAATCCTATTGGTCGACTCTTCACTCGCATGCGGGCTCTTCCCTTCCTGTTGGCCCTGTTGCCGGTCCTTTTCATTGTGGTGTTTGCTGTTCTCTACGCCATGGCGCCACCCGCGGACGAGCCTGTACCGGTCGAGGATCCCGAACAGCCCCGGGCCGAAGAGCCCGAACCCGAGCCAGCGCTAGAAGAAAGAGAGACGCTTGACGAGTTCTTGAGTGTCGTAGGGACGATTCCGCTTGACGAGCAGCACATCCGCGACCAGCTCGTCTTCTTCTTTAACCGCCCCCTGGCCGAAGACTTGCCCGATCCGCCGTTCTCCACCGATCCCCAAATGGAGGGGGAGTGGCGAACGGGCGACAATTACGTGGCCTTGACAGGCTTTCCTCCCCCCACAGAGCCGGCCGTTCAGGTGAACCTGGACCCCGAACTCCGGTCCGCCGATGGCTATGAGCTTGCGCCGGGGGCCGAATCCTTCACCTTTAGCGCTTACCTGCTGCGGCTGATCCGGATCTGGGAGATCAGCACGGACGCTGAGCAGACGGTTTTGGGCATGCTGTTTGATGGTCTTGTGGGCCTCGAAACGGCGACCCAGTATATCGAGGTGCGCGATGCTGAAAATGCGGCGGTGGATTTTTCGCTCGAACAAAGCGAAGAAGACCGAGCGCACGAACGTCGAACGCAACTGCGCCTGATCCTTCCCGAAGTCTCGCACTGGCCGATTACCATCACCGTTGATGAAGGGATGCCGGACGAGATGGGACTGACCACGTTGGCGGAATCCGTTTCATTTGAGTATCCGGAGGATCCAGTTCTCGACGTCAGCCGCGTCGAGTGGGCCAGCAGAGAACCCGATGAGACGCTCGTTGAGGTCGAGTTCAGCGACTCGGTGGACAGCGAGACTCTTGAACGTAATCTTACATTGCGGGATCGGCGCACCGAGCAAGAAGTTGACTACGAAATCCGTACCGAAGGGTTGAAGCGGGAGCATCACATTCACCTATCGCTCGAAGACCCTGTGGACGTTTTCGTTGACATGGAGATTGAAGGCGGCATGAGCGCGGCCCTTGGCCGGCGGGTGATGGAGGAGCCGTTCACCTACGCGCTGCGCCGCGAGCCGGAGCCGTTCCGCATTCACCGGGACTGGTGGGACTATTGGTCCCGCCCTCAAGCGGGCTTGCGCTTGAGATTCAACCAACCTGTCCGCGCCATCGACTTCGAGGAGTACCTCGTGGTCGAGCCTGAGTTGCCTGAGATGTGGGTCGAGCCGACGGGTCTAACGGAAGTGCGGATATACGGTGAGTGGGACAGCTATCAAACCTACAAGATCATCCTTGAGCCAGGCCTTACGTATGGCGAGGACTTCACGGAGTTCACATTACAGGAGCCGTACGAGCACACCGTTCGAACTGATGAGATTCGGCCGCACATCGCGTTTGGCCAAGAGGGCCACTACTACTTTCCTCGCAGGGACGGACTGGATTTGCCGGTGCTGTCGCGCAACGTGGAGAAGGCGGAACTGAAAGTGCACCGGCTCCTGCCTTCCAACATTGCCGTCGCCATGAACGACATTCGCCGTGGCGAGGGGAGCTGGCAATTGATCAACCGCTGGAGCGCGCAGGTGGGCGAGCACGCTATCGAACTGGACCATCGCCCGGATCGCACCGTAAGCACGCCGCTGCCTCTGGACGAAATCTTTCCCGAGGACAGGCGGGGAATCTTCACGCTGGCGATTACGGGTGAGAGCGAAGATTTTCGTCCAAATGCGCAGAAGGTTGTGCTGTGGACGGACATCGGCGTGCTGTCCCATTGGATTGATGACGAACTTGTGCTCTTTACGCACGAACTGGCTACGTTGCGGCCTATCGAGGACGCGGAAGTCCGGGTGTACAGCCAGAAGAACCAGTTACTCGGAGAGGACATTACCGATGAAGACGGCATGGTCCACCTCCGTGGATTCGATGAGGAACTGGGCGATCCAGTGGTGGCGGTGGTTGAACAAGGAGACGATTACACCTTTTTGGAACTCAACCGCCGGGGTGACGATTTTCTCGCATATGACCCCGATATGCCCACCTTTGACCGG
>PUMX01000213.1 GCA_003552485.1 Candidatus Hydrogenedentota bacterium | reverse complement strand
CTGTACATTAACGGCCAATTCGTGGGCTGCGGTCCCGAGCGGGGCTTCAATGGGATCAACCGCTACAACACCTACGAAGTCTCGGAGCTCTTGCAATCAGACGCTTCGAACGCCGTGGCGGCGCTGAATTACACGGCCGAAAAACATAAGTTCCTTCTCCAAATGGATGTCTACTACGCCGACGGACGCCACGAGACCATCGTGTCCGACAATACATGGCGCGCCCTCAATGGAGACGGCATCTACGTGGATGGAGGGAACGCGGGTCATGACGCCTATTACCACGCGCCCCGGGAATTCATTGATGCGACGAATTACCCCTTCGGTTGGAAGGAAGCCGGCTTCGACGATACCGGTTGGGCGCAGGTCGTTGAAACGGAGCCCATCGAGAATCTGCGGGCCTCCGCACAGCACAACGAAGTCAAGATCCTTCGGGACGCGGCGCGCGTCACGCAGCGCGGGCCCGGGCATTACTTCATTGATTTTGGCCAGTCGCTGATTGGCGGGTTCCGCCTGGCGGATGTCGAGGGCGAGGCGGGACAGGAAGTCGAGATCCGGCTCGGCCAGGAACTTTCGGCCCCGCAGACGGTACGCTACGCGAAGCGAACCAACAATACGTATCAAGAGGTGTGGACGCTGGCCGATGGACCGCAAACCCTGACTAACTGGGGCTACCGTTCGTACCGCTATGCGGAAGTCATCGGCGCGCCGGAAGGGCTCGGGGCCTCGAACTTCCAGGCCGCGGTCTTGCGCCAGCCCTTCGATGAGGCCGAGTCCCGTTTCGAGTCCTCGGACTTCGTATTGAACGACATCTGGGACATGCTGAAGTACGGTCTGAAAGCGACGAATCTGGATGTTTACGTGGACACCCACTCCCGGGAGCGGCGCAATTACGAGGGCGACGCATATATTAACCAGCTTTCGCAGTACGCCGTCGAGCGGCAATACGCCTTTCCCCGGTACTCCATGGAGTACCTGTATTACCGGCCCACCTGGCCTACGGAGTACAAGCAGATTTCCGTGATGATGGCTTGGGAAGACTACATGTACACGGGCAACGCCGACTCCCTCGAGGAACACTACGAGGTGTTGCAGACGAATACCCTGGAGGAATTCATTAACGAGGACTACCTCGTTGAAAAGGAAGAAGACGCCGGATCACCGTGGGGACGCGACCTCGTGGATTGGCCCAATGTGTTGCGGGACGGCTACCAGTTCTCGGATTTCAACACGGTGGTGAACACCTTCAACTACCGGGCGGTGCGGTTGCTTGGCAAGATCGCCGAGGTGATCGGCGAGCAGGATGACGCAGCGCGTTATACCGGGCTGGCCAACAATCTGCGCGAGGCCATCAACGAGCATTTCTACGATGCGGAGGCCGGCGCGTTTCGCGATGGCTTGGACATCGACCATCACGCCCTGCACGCCAACATCTTCCCAGTCGCTCTCGGCGCTGCGCGCGAAGAATACGTGGCGGATGTTGCGGAACACATCTTCAACCGGGGCATGCAGTGCAACCTTTACGGCGCGCAGTTTGTGTTGGAAGCGCTCTATGCCGCCGACCGGGGTGACCTCGCCCTCGAACGCATGAACGCGCTGGAAGGCAATAGCTGGGGGCATATGATGTATCGGCTGGGCGCCACCATCCCCACGGAGGCGTGGGACCCCTCGCTCAAAGGCAACATGACCTACTCCCACGGCGGCTGGGGCTCCCCGCCAACCAACAACATCGCCCGCGGCATGTTCGGCATCCAGCCCGTCGAGCCCGGCTTCAACCGGTTCCAGGTGCGGCCTCAACCGGGCGGCGTCGCGTGGGCGCAATACGAGAAGCCGACGATCAAGGGTACTATCGGCGTGGAATTCGTCGACCACGGTGAAAGCTTTCACCTGACCGTCTTCGCGCCTGCCAACACGCGCGCCGATGTGTATGTGCCCCGGCTGGATCATGACCACGCCGAAGTCACCGTCAACGGCGAACCGCGCGAAGGGCGCCTCGAAGAAGACTTCGTCGTCATTGAAGACGTGGGCTCAGGCGCCCACACCTTCGTGCGCTAACGCGGCGGGCGGGTCGCATAAGGCGGCAAATCGCCGCTCCATAAGCGCTTGCACGGGGAGGTATAAAGAAAAGGCGCCCTTTGGTTCCAAGCAGGCGGGCGCCGAGAATGGCGCGCGGTCCTTTGCGCCTTGGCGTGAGGCAGGGCTTCATCTCACGCAAAGGCGCAAAGCCGCCAAGAAATCTTCGCCTTGCTTTCCGCTCACGGGAGTACGTATGGTTGCCTCCTTGTGGCAGGACCATCGTAGGGGGGACGCCATGAGGGAGAACGAGATCGCGCGGGAGATCGTCGACGCCTGTTACCGCGTTCACACGGGACTTGGCCCAGGGCTGTTGGTGAACTTCGGCGAGGCGCGGATAAAGGATGGCCTCCAACGCGTTGTCAATGGCCTTCCGGAGGAACAGGGACCTCAAGGGGATGGGACGCGCGATTCGTAGGCGGTCCTTTGCGCCTTGGCGGCTTGGCGTGAGGTAGGGCTTCATCTCACGCAAAGGCGCAAAGCCGCCAAGAAATCTTCGCCTTGCTTTCCGCTCACGGGAGTACGT
>PUMX01000021.1 GCA_003552485.1 Candidatus Hydrogenedentota bacterium | reverse complement strand
CGAAGGGGGGACGATCGCTACTCGTTATCCGCTCTCGTCGCCCGCTATCGTTGTCCGAATGCTCAGCCCGCGAACCGTCTGAGCTTGCTCATAGACCGGACTGAACCCCGTGAACGGTTACAAATTCAGAAACACCCGCAAGAAATATCGTTCTAACGTCAATATTTGAAACTATAGTTATTGCAGCGCAATATATTACGACTAATAAACAGGGACAGACCCCGATTGCCCCCTGCCCCATCAGTGTCGATTAGTGGTTAACCCAGTAAAACCAATCCGCGCAAATCAATTAAATCCAGAAACACCCGCAAAGAATATTGCTCTAAGGCCAGTTTTTCGAAGCCCGGTTGTTGCAGCGCAATATGTTACGACTCATTAGCAGGGACAGACCCCTATATGACCAAGACGATTTCAAAAACATACAGAGCCTGGCTGTCCATAATCCATGGCAATAAAAACACACAGGAAGCAATACATTGCGCGACGGCAACTTTTCTGTTTTTGCGTTCCTTTTCCCCCGGCTTCCTTCAGCTTTCACATTTCAGGTTTCACGTTTCAGGTTTCAGCCCTCAAGTCACAGTTCTCAATTTACAGCTAACAACTCCCAGCTCCCCTTTGCGTCCTTCGCGATCTTCTGTTTAAGATAAAACAAATACATCCAACAGAAGCACGCGAAGAGCGCCAAGTAAGCGCTGTAAAACTCTGAGATTTTACTCCCCGGAAGGGATGACACCGGGCGGGAGAATTCAGATTTTCCCCGGGAAAAGCTGCAATCTCCCGCACATTCAGATGCAGTTCTATTAGTGTGGATTAGTGAAGATTAGTGGTGCGCTTCTGTCTTCCTTCGCACGCTTCGCCTGCCTGTGCGTACCTGCCTGAGCGAGTCCGCTCGCAGTCAGGCCGCACGCAGACAGGCGACCTTCTGTTAACATTTTTGTGCCTTTTTGCATGCCACTACGTTTTATCACGCCGTAGAGACGAAGGCGGAAGGCCTTGCAAAGTCGGGTGTTTTTCGTGGCCATTGCTTTTGTTGCCTGAAATGCGCCCCCCCTGCCACTTGTGTTCCAGATCAGTGTCGAAGACAGGTGGTTAAATTCCTTAAATCCAAAAAACAGGCCAAAAAATCGCGTCTAAGCCCCGATTTCCGGCCAAAATATTAGACAACCCTTTGCGACGCAAACAATAAAGTTGCTACGAACAGCAAATACTCAGCAAATACTCTCTAAACTCATAGGATGGCGCAAGAAATCATGAAAAGTATAGTTGTGCGAATAAAAGAAGACGACAAAGCACGAGATCTTATAAATTTTCTCCAGGATATCAATTTTATCGATATCGAAGAACAAGAGGAGATCTCTGGAGACCGGGAATCCTGCATGGATGGTTTGACGCGTCTTTTCGGTTTATGGAATGACAGGAATATAACTCTGTCAGATATACGGAAAAAGGCGTGGAATTACCGAGGAGTACATAATGACACTGCTTGATACCGATGTATTGATTGAGATACTTAAAGGACGAGAAAAAGCCCTTCAAAAAGTCCGGGACTTTGACCAATGCGCAGTTTCTGCAGTATCTGCTATGGAGTTGATATTCGGTGCTAAAAACAAGGCTGAAGTCGAGGAAATCGAAAACGCATTGTCTGAGTTAACTTTCTTTTACATCACCAAACAGATATCTGTTACGGCACTTTCGCTTATGCAGTCTTACAGTAAAAGCCACGGCCTGGCCATTCCGGATGCCTTAATTGCAGCAACTGCAATTCAAGAAGATGTTCGTCTTTATACGCTTAATGTGAGAGATTTTCGATTCATCTCCGAACTCCGACTGGTGACATGACAGATGTGGTTATTTTTAGCGCCCCTCTGCACAATTCGCCTTAAACCGATTTTCTCCCCTTAAGAAAATCGCCCTAAGACCAGCCAAGGGCATCAATCATTGACACAATGCATTGATATTGAAAATGTTATGTAAAATATAGGGGCAGGCCCCGATACATGAGAATGCATTTATTAACAGAAGGTCGCAAAGAACGCAAAGAATTATTCATCTGTTCCCCCCATCTGCGTCTATCTGTGTAATCTGTGGTTAAAAAAAGAAAACGAAAAGCATCAAAACCACAGATCATTTATCTGACCACTTATTCATGAATCAGTGGTCCCTATATGTAATACGCTCAGGCTTCAAGTGGTCATGAAGCAGATTCACACAGATGAAACACAGGGAACATTAGACAGAAATATTATGGACAGAAATATTGGGGGGATGTGGTTCCCCTGCCCCATTTTTTTGTCCCCAATTTTTCTGTCGGATAGTAAAGTAGCGACGGCGTCCCCGCCGTCGGAAATGGTCGGCGAGACGCCGACCCTACTATATATCCGTCCCTTCGTTCCCTTAGTTGCCTTCTGTTCAATTTTTTGTGCATTTTCGCATGCCACGACGAAGGCTTTGCGAAGTCGGGTGTTTTTTGTGGCTATTGAAAATCTTCGCGTCCTTTGCGATCTTCTGTTAACTTTTTTGTGTTTTTTGTGGCTATATTGCATTCTCTCTGCCCGGCTCTGTGGTCTCTAGTGAGCGAAGCGAACGGGTGGTGAAAAAACTGTCCCATTTT
>PUMX01000489.1 GCA_003552485.1 Candidatus Hydrogenedentota bacterium | reverse complement strand
TGGGCCATTGCTCATGAAGCTTGGCTGAAAAACGCGGACTCCCCTTTCACTGCCGTTCTGCACGAGTCGGGGCCGCCGGTGGACGCGGGGAATGGGCCAAACAACAGCGCCGTATCGGCCGATGAATGGCGTCTGCCCCTTTCCCTTTTTGGTAAAGCGTGGCCAAGCCGCGGCGCGCTCAAGGAGGGTATGGGCTACGCCCCCGCCATCTATCCCGCCTTGCACGAGGGCCGTAAGCTGCCGGTGTTTTCCCTGCCCGTGCCCCCCCCGCCTTCTGACACGCGCACAGGGCCGCTAACGCTTTCCGCTCTGGAGCGGTTAGGCGACGAAGCGGCGGCGATTACGCGTGTTACTGGAAGCCGCCTGTTTTGGGCGGGGCTGCGCCACGAAGGGACCGCGCATGCCGAGGTGCTCGCCGACATGCTGGAAGCGCGCGTCTCGGGTATGATGCTAGCGTGCCGCGTGACGCCGGGCGCCATGGAACGGGATGCGAGCCTGTGCCGGACCCGGCTGCTGGCGGCGCTTGGTTTGAATCTGTACAGTGGAAGCCAGCGGCTCATTGAAGACATTTATGGACTGAGCTTTTCAGTCAACGAAACGATCGCGCTCATTCGGGATTGCCAGCAAGCGGGCATTCCGACGGCGGCGCACTTCTGTTTTCCGTCCGCATGGGACGATTACCATACGCGGGCAGAGACCGTTCGCCTGGTGGAGTGCGCCTTGCCCGCCGGCGTCACGCTGGCGGGACAAAGCGCGGCGGCGAATGCCTCTCGCAAGGAATACTACGACCCCGCCGGTGAGTTCCACGAACTGATGCTACGGCTTGGCCCAGAGGCAAGCGGGATCCCGGCCATTCGCGTTCCTCGCAAGGGGTATTGCGCCTACCAGCCAGCCCGACAACGGGAAAGCCTCGCTCTTGAGCTTCTGCAAGTACAAGGCGTGACATGGGCTTCCGAACGCATGGGGCTGCTCGGACAGATTGCGGGAGAAGGAGAAAGACTGCCAGCGTTCGCTGCTTGGGTCTATGAAGGGTTGGCGCGAGGAGACCAGGCTCGCCTGGAAGATCTGGTGGCGCGAGTGAACGCGAAGGCGCGCTTTCCCCGGGATTTCCAAGCAGTTCCGCGTCGAGACTTCTCAAGCGTGGTGGAAAACTGACGCACTACCGGGCGGATAAGAATTTGAACGATGTACTACCACATATACTAGAATCATTTCGTAAAACGTTACGAACCTAGACGCCAAATGTAGGCCATATTGTAACTGAGTTGACACTGCGAAAACCCCCGGCGCGTACCGCATAACGTCAACTGTTTTCGGCGCCACGGGGGAGGGGGGACTCCATAGGGGTCCGCCAAGAAGGGGGTGAACGCGAGTCGCCCCTTTCATGGTCAAGCAGGGAGCCGTTCGCTATTCGGTTCCCAGAGAGAAGGGCTGTGTATGCAAACGATTCTCGCCATTGACGACGAGCCAAGCGTCCGGGAAGTGTACGAGGCGGTTCTGGGCCGTAGTTTTCATGTGATCGTGGCCGCGGGAGGCCAAGAAGGATTCGAGGCGCTCAAGAATGAGCATGTCGATATCATCGTGCTTGATCACATGATGCCCGAGATGACCGGCCTCCAGTTTCTCGAGGGATTACGCAAGGAGGGCTACGCCACTCCCGTAATTGTCGTGACGGCCCTCAACTCCGTGCCCGTGGCCGTCGACGCCATCAAGGCGGGCGCACGCGATTACTTGATCAAGCCGTTTGATGTGGATGAACTCATCATCCTCATTGAGCGGGTGCTGGACGAGGAGCGAACCCGGCAAGAACTGACGCTGTTGCGCGAACAGGACGCGCGTGGATTTGACTCCATTATTGGCGGCAGCGGGACCCTTCAGGAAGCCGTTGGATTCGCGCGGCAAGCAGCCGAAATCGACTGCACCGTGTTGATCACGGGCGAAAGCGGCACCGGCAAAGACGTGTTGGCGAGAGCCATACACTCGGCGGGGCCCCGCGCGGACGAGCCCTTTGTGCATGTCTCATGCTGCACGATGCCGCATAACCTCGTGGAAAGCGAACTCTTTGGCCACGAGAAAGGCGCGTTCACGGGCGCCAACGAACGCCGCCATGGCAAGGTCCAGGTGGCCGACGGCGGCACGCTGTTTCTTGACGAGATCGGGGAAATGCCGCTGGAATCGCAAGCCAAACTCCTGCACCTTTTGCAAGACGGGTGCTTCTCGCCACTTGGCAGCGCGAAACCCATCGATGTGGATGTCCGGTTCATTTGCGCCACCAACCGCAATCTCAAAAATGCCATAGCCGAAGGCCTGTTCCGGGAGGATCTCTATTACCGGATCAACGTGCTTCCCATTCAAATGCCCCCCTTGCGAAACCGGCTGGATGATATACCCGCGCTGGTCAATCACTTCATTGCGAAGTACGCCAACCGCGTCAACGCGGCGGCCAAGGAGTTCAGTCCCGCCGCCCTTCGGGAACTCACCCGCTACGACTGGCCGGGCAACGTGCGCGAACTCGAAAACGTGGTGCAGCGCATCCTGATTCTCAACCGCGGCGTAGAGACCATTGAACCTTGGCATCTCAAGAGCATGTTGCCTGATGCGGCCCAATCGG
>PUMX01000176.1 GCA_003552485.1 Candidatus Hydrogenedentota bacterium | reverse complement strand
GGATAGCCGGCTGCCGGATTTTTCCTTTGCCGGATATCAGCGCGGGGAAGAGGAGATTCCGTCCCCGCCCGTCACCCATGATCTCCAGGAGGACTTCGGCGCTGTGGGCGATGGTGAGGCGGACGACAGCGATGCCTTCCTGCGTGCCGTGGAAGAAGTGGACGAGGGCGTGGTCTTCATTCCAGACGGACGCTACGTTATCACGGAAATCATCGATATTGAGCGGCCCAACCTCGTGTTCCGGGGCGAAAGCCGGGACAATACGGTGCTCTATTTCCCAAAGCCATTGAACGACATCCGCCCCAATTGGGGCGAGACAACAGGGGGGCGGCGCACTTCCAATTACTCATGGTCCGGTGGGTTCTTTTGGGCGCGCGGGGACTATCAGCGGGAGCGCCTGGCGGATGTGACCGAACCCGCGGACCGGGGCGCGGCGCGTTTTGTGGTGAACAATACGGATAATTTCGCCGTCGGGCAAGAAGTGGAGATCCGGGTGCGTGACGATGATGAGGACAGCCTCGCCATGCATCTCTACTCCCAGGATCCCCGGGTGAGCATCGACAACATCAATGGGCGGACTCGCGGCTCCCTGGTCACGCGTATTACCGCCATCGACGAGGATGCAATCGAATTCGATCGTTCCCTGCGGTTCGACATTCGCCCCCAATGGGAACCCGGCGTGTATCGTTTCGAGCCCACGGTCAGTGAAGTCGGTCTCGAAAACCTGACCTTCGAGTTTCCCAACATCCCGTATGAAGGCCATTTTACTGAACTTGGCGCCAACGCCTTCGCCATGAACAATGTGGCCAATAGCTGGGTTCGTAATGTACGAATCAAGCATTCCGATAGCGGCGGATTCGTGTCGGGCCAATTCATCACGGTTAAGGACATTATTCTTGAATCCGAGCGCGAGCAAGGCCCGGAGCGTAACGCAAAAGGCCACCACGGGGTGTATTACACCGGCCACGACAGCCTCTTCACCAACTTCGACTTCCGCCACCGGTTCATACATGACATGTCCGTGAGCGCCAACGCCTCAGGCAATGTGTTTTCCAATGGGCAAGGCGTCGATCTCTGCTTTGACCATCACCGCCGCACGCCCAACGAAAACCTGTTCACGAATATCGACGCGGGCGAGGCATCCAACGTGTGGTATTCCGGCGGCGGCGCCGAACTGGGTGCTCATTGCGCGGCCCGCGGCACGTTTTGGAATATCCAGGCGGACAACCCCATCTCTCCCCCAGGGGACAACTTCGGCCCCTGGTCCATGAATTTCGTGGGCCTGTACACCGGGGCGGAGAGCGAGACGGATCCCGAGGGCCGGTGGTTCGAGGCTATCCCCCCGGACCAGCTCGTCCCGCAAAACTTGCATGAAGCCCAACTCGAGCGAAGACTGGAGGAGGACGAATAGCGATGGCCAACCCCGCTCGCATGCGGTAAGATGGGTTCCAGGCATCGTGGGACACTCCTTTCGGTAGCTGTTTGTTGTTTTTCGCATCCACAGCGTACCGAATGGAGCCCACGATGTCTTCCTTTCTTACTCTCAAACCCGCCCCCTTTCCTCTCACACACCAGTATGCTGGCCGCTCGGCCGATAGGTGTTGCACTTAGTATATGAATCCAGGCTCCCCTGGCGCTCTCTTTTGCCCCCATCTTCCTGCTGTTGTGTATAATATGTTCAGAGGCAAGCAACTCAAAGCGTACTCGTGGAAGGGGTGCGGGTGATGCATGAGTGGAGGCGAGAAAGGTTCTCGGCACTTTTGTTGGTGTGGAACGTGTGAAAATATCCCAACCGGCGGGTGAGAGCCGGGTGGAAAGGCGAGGTGAGTCCAGTGGCGAAAACGATTAACTGCCCGTTCTGTGGAAAGCTGGCTGATCCCAAGCTGAATGCCTGTCCGCATTGCGGTAACTACTTGCAAAAAGGGCGCGCAAGCGGTACCCGAGCCGCCGCAAGCGGTCCCCTTCATCAGTGCCCCTCGTGCAACGCCGTGGTGCAGGAGGGCGACATTGTCTGTGTGGCGTGCGGCACGAATCTGTTGACGGGCCAACAAATCGCTGATCAAAGACTAACCCCGGCGCCTAGCCGCGATTACATGCGTATATTGTGGATGGCTGTGGCGGCGGTGGTTGCGGTGGTGGTGCTGGGGGGAGCCGCGTACGGCGCCTATGTCGTGTTTCGCGATCCTGTAACACAGGCTAATCGGTTGGTCGAACAAGGCCGAGTCAGCGAAGCGAATCGGGTGTTGGAAGAGTATGTAGAGAACAATCCAGACAGCGCGCGGGGCTGGTTCGCGCTGGGAGAAGTCCAATGGCGGACTCGGCAGTACGCCAGCGCGGCTGATTCGTTCGAACGAGTGCAAGAACTGGATCCGGGCGAAGAGCGGGCCGGTAAACTAGCCCTGCTGGCGCTGCGCGCGCTGGACGATCCCGCAAACCTGAGCCGTGAGATCGAGGTGCTGGAGCGTCATGTAGAGCATTATCCCGAGGAGGGCGAGGCATGGTACTTGCTCGCGCTTGCCCGGGGCGCGGATGGCAATGTGGCGGGCCAAGTCGAGGCCATGGAGGAAGCACTCCAGCTTGGAGCCCCAGAGCCCGAGTCCCGCGGTTTTATGGGAGT
>PUMX01000075.1 GCA_003552485.1 Candidatus Hydrogenedentota bacterium | reverse complement strand
TTTCGCGCGCCACGACCCAATCTTGCCCATGGACGACGATGCCATTCGCGTGGTCCATCTTGATCCGCAGGCCGGCTTTGAGGCGTTCCTTGATGGCATTCGGACCGCTGCGCTCGAGGCCGGACCTGGCGCCGCTCATGTGTTCGACAGCCTCTCCGACTTGACGGCCGATTGGTACTGTGACCAGATGGTCGGCAACTTCTTCGAGCTCACCTGTCCATATCTGTATGAGCTCGAGACCGTGGCGTACTTCGCGTTGCTGAAGGATTTTCACTCGGCGTTCGCCATCAATCCCGTCACCGAAACCACGCAATTGCTTCTCGACGTCTACTACCATAGGAATGCGTTTTTCGTGCAGGCGCTTAAGGTCGATGGACGCACCTCGCCCCGTATGTACACGCTCCACTGCTGGGAAGGCGACCAGGTGTATCCCGTGACTGATAGCAGCTTGACCTCGGAAGTGCTGATGGCGAGCCCGCGGGCGGCGCTGGGACTGGCGGGTTACCGACTCGGTGTATGGACGCGCACGTTTGTCGAAGCGGAGGGGCTGCTGCAGGAGCATCGCTTGGGCCGCGCTGCGCCCGAGGCCATCGACGACATGTTTCACCAGCTTCTGCGTATGGCGATTTCCCGCGACGAACGGGTATTGGCGCTGGCCGAGCGTTACTTCGAACTGGCTGATCTGGTCACGATCGGCAAACGCATGCTGGGCACAGGGCTAATCGGAGGCAAGTCCGTCGGTATGCTGCTTGCCCAAGCCGTTCTTCGCAAGACGGATCCGCGATGGAATGAACTCCTCGAAGTCCACGACTCATTCTACATTCCGTCCGATGTGTTCTACACCTTTCTCGTGCGTAACGACTGCTGGGAGGTGCGCAAGCGGCAGCTCGACGCAGCCGATTACGGGGAGGGCGCCGAAGAAGCGCGTCGACTCATTCTTGCCGGCGATTTCCCGGACCATATCAAGAGGCGTTTCGAAGAAATGCTGGATTATTTCGGCCAATCCCCCATCATCGTGCGCTCGAGCAGTCTGCTCGAGGACAACTTCGGCAATTCCTTTGCGGGCAAGTACGACAGCGTATTCTGCGTCAACCAGGGCTCCCGCGAACGACGCCTGCGCAATTTTATCGCGGCCGTAAAGCAGGTTTACGCGAGCACCATGAGCAAGAAGGCGCTGGCCTATCGGGACCGGCACGGCCTGCTCTACCGGGATGAGCAGATGGCGCTTCTCGTGCAACGGGTGTCTGGCGCGCAACACGGAAGGTACTATTTTCCACAGGTGGCCGGTGTTGGGTTTTCGTTCAATCCCTATATTTGGGATCCCAACATCGACCCGGAAGCCGGCATGCTGCGTATTGTGTTCGGCATGGGCACCCGCGCGGTGGATCGGTCCGACGACGATTACACACGCCTCGTGGCGTTGAACGCGCCTGAGCGACGGCCAGGCCTCGAGAGCGCGGACAATCCCCGGCACGCGCAACATAAAGTGGATGTGCTGGACCTCGAACGCAACGCTTTTGTTACTACCAGCTTCAAGAACGTGGCTGAGCACCTGGAAGACGCGCCGATGGAGCTGTTTACCTCGCGCGACCGCGTGCTCGAACGTGAAGCGCGTGACCGGGGCCGCAATCAGCAAGCGCCGCGGGTTTTGACGTTTGACCGGCTCATTCGGGAAAGCAGCTTTGTGCCAGACATGACGCAGATGTTGGATATTATCGAGGACGCCTATGAGTATCCCGTGGACGTCGAATTCACTGCCAACTTTGACCGCGAGGGGAACTACCGCATCGGCATTGTGCAATGCCGCCCGCTTCAAGTGAAAGGCGGCAGAGGGACGCTCATAGACATGCCTGCCGCTACCGAGCCCGATCAGTTGGTGCTCGAAACCAAGGGGCCGGTCATCGGGCAAAGCCGCATTGATGTCATAAGTCGGGTCATTTACGTCTGCCCCGAGGCGTACGCCAACCTGCCCGAACAAAAGCGGCACGCGGTGGCCCGCTTGATCGGCCGGCTCAATGCGCTAATCGCTTCAGAAGACGGGAGCGTCACCATGTTACTCGGACCGGGCCGTTGGGGAACCACCACGCCATCCCTCGGGGTGCCGGTTGTGTTTGCCGAGATCAATCGCATCTCCATCATCTGCGAGATCGTGGCTATGCGCGCCGACCTTGTCCCCGACGTGTCATTTGGCACCCATTTCTTCAGCGAACTCGTTGAAGTGGACATGCTGTATCTAGCTTTGTTCCCTAATCACGAAGGAAACGTGTTGAACCGGGAATTTCTCGAGGAGTCTCCGAACAGACTGCGGCAAATTCTGCCGGACGCCGAATCGTTTGAGGAGATTGTCCGGGTAATTGATCTGTCTGGATGGGGGAATGGCGAGGCGCTGCGAATCTACGCCGATGTGTTGAATCAAACGGCTGTGTGCAGGTTTGAGAGCGACTAACGGACACAGCATATTCTTCCCTCTCGCGGTAAGATCGCAAATGGCAGGACAATACCACCGCCGATAACACCCTAGATGGCGTGATGCGACGGATTGAATAACCACGGCTGTTTCGCATAGGGTGGAATATGGAGTCGGACAAAGCTGACGCCCAACCCAGAGTATTTGTGGAGAACAGTGATTTCGTGGCGGGC
>PUMX01000312.1 GCA_003552485.1 Candidatus Hydrogenedentota bacterium | reverse complement strand
TGGCTTGTATGCGCGTGAATAATGTCGATGTCATACTTGCGCACCGTCCGGCTCAGTTTGTACGCGCTCCACAGATCCGCTTCGCCGATAAATGGCGCGGCCACGCGATCAATGACGCTGCCGCCGTGATCACGGGTAACGAAGTCGCTTCCCGGCCGCCCCGCTACAACCGCGCGATGGCCGTGGTCCGCAAGCCCTTGAATGAGATAACTGGCTTGCTGTTCGCCGCCGCGCCAGCCCCGTTGCTCGTCAATGTGCAACACGTTCATGATGGATCTCGATAGCGCGGTGATATGCGGCTTCAGTGCGCTCGGCAAAGACCTCGACGGTGAATTCGCGTAGCACGCGATCGCGGCCAGCGCGGCCCATTTGGGGGCACAACTCAGGCTGACGGAGCAAGGCGCGCATCGCGTCGGCAAGCGGCTCAACCTCACCGGCAGGCACAACCAGCCCCTCTACCCCATCCCGCACGATTCCCGTGAGTCCTCCATAGTCGGAGGCTATCACAGGCTTGCCCGCCGCCATCTGCTCCTTAAGGCTGAACGAGGACGTATCGCAATCAATGCTGGGCTGCACGCCCGCGTCAAAGGCCTGCACACACTCGGCCATGTCGTCGCGAAAACCGGCGAACGTTATTCGGCTCTCCACCCCTAACTCGTGCGCCAGATTCCTCAAGTGTTGCTCCAGCCCCCCTTGGCCCAATATAAGCACCCGCGCGTTGGGGGCATCGGCGGAAATCTGTGCAAGCGCTTTGATAAGGAACTCGTGGCCTTTGGCGGGAACCAGCCGCGCCGCGATTCCAAAGACGAAGTCATCTTCGGTGTAACCAAAAGCTTCACGCGCCCGGCGCCGCGCGCTCGAATCTGGACTATAGAGCTCCGCGTCAACGCCGTTGTGAATACCGCACATGCGCGCGGCATCGAAGGCCCGCTGTTGCGCAAGCCGTTGGCGCACCACATCACAGACCACGATCTGGTAATCGGTCCAATGTCGGTTCAACAAGCGGTTCGGCCACCAATCGTGGACGGGATAGGTGTTGTGGCGCGTACGCACCAGGCATACCGGCCGGCCCAGCAAACGATTGGCGAGCGCTGTAACCCAGTGGTCCTGCGATCCGCTCACGTGAATGACGTCAGGCCGAAACGCGCGGATGAAACCCTGCGTATTGCGCACATCGCGGCCCCAGTTGTGGAGGCGCAGCCCGCCACGGAAGGTGAAGTCCGCTTTTGAGGCGCAGCCCGCTTCGCGCGCGCGGTCGATCAGCACGCTCCCCGGCTTGCACCCTATGATGACGCGGTGTCCGCGGGAAGTAAGTTGGCTCGCCAAGCTGGCGACATAACGGACCTGCCCCCCACCTTTCAGATGCGGGTCGGTGATAAGAATGGTTAAAGAACTACTGCTCACTGACATTCAAGAGTCACGGAGGCGTGTCGGTGAGGCGCGTGTTCCATATAGACGCCACGGAATGCGTTGGCGTCGAACTGCGCCGCGAATAGCACAACCGTGTTATGTTCTCCTAGTTGTAGTCTGCTTCCCGCCTCAAAGTAATAGGCTACCACCGGCTGCGGGTTTGGCGCGTATCCCGTCCACGCCGCCAGCGCCGGATACACCGAACACGCCGTATTATTGATCCATGCGCGCAGCCCCAGGTTCATCAAGGCGAGATCGATGCCATACTTGCGCGGAAGCGGCCGGTCATAGTTCTCGGGCACGCCCTGAACTTTAGACGCTGTACGGATAGGGTCAAAAGCCGGGCGCGGCTCGAAGCGTACGACAAAGAACAGGCGGTCTTCAAACACCCAACACGGTTGATACAAATTGAACGGACTGATGTCAATGTGTTCAGACAAATCGGCCGGCGCAAAGAATCGGGAGCGCAGCCACGCGTTCCGCCGAACCTCCGTGTCCTCTCCGAGCGGGCGACCTTCGAATTGACCGGCGGGCCACGTGTCCGCGCCGGTTTCGTAGGGCGCCGTGCGGTAGATCCAGTCCGTAATATGAGGCGTCAACCTCTGGCCGGGGAAAGTGATTTCCTTTTCCCGATAAGCCCCCCCATGTTGCAAGCCTACCATCGCCCGAGTTCCAGCCTCTCCGTGGACTTGAACGGTGTGCCCCGATGAAGTTCCCGGCGCCCCGAATAGCTCGGGACGACTGCGCCGCGCGGATGCGGGCGACCGACGCACGATCTCGATAATGCGCGCCTCGCGCGGAGACATCGTTGTCTCCAGCGCGCTATCCCGGCGAAACAGTCCTTGGTGAGGCCCTCGATAATTGAAGGCGCGCGGATAGAGCTCCCGCGCAACGTAGTCCGAATCATGATCCAACCGCATGTCCAGCGTCACGGGCTGCGGATCGTACGTGGTGTTAAAAAGAAACACCAGTGCGCTACGCGATGTAACGCTGCAATAACCGTCAACCGGCCCAACGCCCGGCTCACCGAGAATCGGCTCCATATTACGTAGAACGTCTGCATGCCGGCGTTCCCATTGCAGCCACTCCCGAGCGAAAGCCTGGTCTTCCTTACTGAGATCAGGGCTTACGGCGTGAAATTGATGCCACAAACCCGTGGCAAGAGCGGAAATCAGCGCGTAACGCCAACCGGCGCTGTCATGGTAGAGATACCATGGATAATGCTCGGCGCCGGGATACTGG
>PUMX01000271.1 GCA_003552485.1 Candidatus Hydrogenedentota bacterium | reverse complement strand
CTGTCGTTGGCGCCAGACATAGTCTAGCCGAATCAACACCCCTTGTCAACAAAATATAGCGCCGTTTTGCAATTGCCAACTAATCTGGCGCAAGCCAACGATTCAAGTCGTTTCCGCTTTGTGTTCTTTGGCCGCCGTCTTATACCATGGATGCAGTTGCGCCCGAGGCTTCCGGCCGCCGGAACCGTGCGGCCATTTCCAAGAAGGAGTTTCTGTCATGAGATCAAAAGCAACCGCGGTAACCGCGTTCCTCGCTATCATTGTGGGTGCGGCAAGCGCCGTCGCCGAAGAACCCTACGCGTATCCCGTGGAGGAACGCGACGAGCAGCGGCTCGAAGCAGTACGCGCTTATGCGGACAATGTGCTCGAATATGGCCGCGACCGCTACGGCGACGAACATACGCCGCTGTTCGCCGACGGGTTGAATGTGGATGCCATGGAAGCGGTGCGTTGGAAGTACGATGGCAATGAATGGGTCATCTCGAACATGGCGAACCAACAGAACTTGTTCCGTGTGTTCACGGGGCTGACACAGCTGACGGGCGAGGCCAAGTACGAAGAGGCCGCAAAGGAGGCCATCGCTCATATGTTCGAGCATCATCGCAGCGATTGCGGCTTATTGTATTGGGGCGGCCATCAGTTCATCGATCTCGAAACCGGAAATAATCACGGCGAATTTGACGCGGACTGCCACGAATTCAAGTGGAATTTCCCCTACTATGAACTGATGTGGGAAGTGGATCCCGAGGCCACGGAGCGATTTCTCAAGGCGCTATGGAACACGCATGTGAGGGATTGGGGCCGGCTCGAAATGAACCGGCATGGCTCGTTCGGCCGGGAAATGGGCGATCTCTGGGACAACGAGTTCGAGGATCCCGAACCGTTCTTCGAGGGGACGGCGCTCACGTTTATTAACGCGGGCAGCGACCTGATTTACGGGGCGGCGTCCCTGTATGCGCTGGCGGGTGATGAAGACGCGCTGGAATGGGGGCTGCGCTTGGCGGAGCAGTACGTAAACGCGCGGCACCCCGAGACGAACTTGGGCGTCTATCAATACAGTCAACCAAAACGCCGTGGCGACCCGCCCGAGGATCCCGATCATCCGCGGTTTACCTACTCGACCTACGGCGATCGCGCGCAGCGGCAGTTCGGTCCGGAGTTTGGCGACATCGCGTTGGAGGGCAATTTCCTGCGCGGCGATCGCGGCATCTATAGCCGCAACGCCATTATCCAGCTGCAACTCGCTGAGGAACTGGGTGATGCGGGCGAAGAGTTGCTCGAATGGACGCGCGAGGGCATGCGCGCCTATGCCGAGTACGCATACATCCCTGAACGTAACGCGTTGCGGCCCCTATGGACGGACGGCACGGACTTGACGGGATTCGAGATTCAGCGGCCCGGCTACTTCGGCAGTGAGGGCCAAGTCATCGAGGAGCAGACGGCCTCGCTCATATTCTTTCATTCCTACGCGCTGGGATACCGGCTGACCGAGGACGAGGTCCTGTGGGACATGGCCCGCGGCGTGGCCGAGGGCCACGATCTTGGCGACATGGGTGAACGGCCCGGCGAAGGGGTCGATGTCAATCTCGACACCAGCGCTCACGATCCCGTGGCAGTGTTCGCGCTGGTCGATCTCTACCGGGCGACCGGACACGAGGACTATCTGAACCTCGCGCGGCGCATCGGCGACAACATTGTCGAGCAGCGCTTTCACGACGGTTTCTTCTTGCCCAGCGCGGACCATTACAACGCGTCCTTCGACGCCGTCGAACCGCTGGCGTTGCTCACCATCGACGCGGCGCTACGCGGCGAGCCGGAAGCCGTGCCTCAGTACAACGGCGGCCGCGGCTACATCCACGGCCGCTTCGACGACCGTGGGCGAACCACAGACAGCAGCGCGATATACAGCCGCACGCGGGAGGAGTAGCCGCAACAAAGAAGCGGCCTAACCTCACCGCGACAGCGCGCTTTGAGGACGGTTCATTCGCGGCTCAGTCCAGCACGGCCTGGGCGGTTCCCGATATGGTGGCGTCATCCGGAGCGATGACGCCGCCTTGTTCGCCTTCGCTGACGACATTGTCCCGAAGCACGGCGCCGCGCGCGCCGTCGCGGATTTCGATGGCGGCGATCATGCCGGGCTCCGCGGCGCGGTCCATGATCTGGTTGCCGGTGATCAATGCGTTCCGGCCGCCTTCGACGTACACGCCGCGGTAGACGGGCTCGAAGATCTGGTTGTTCGCGATGAGCGTCTCTTCGCAGTCGTACACTTCTACGGCGCCGCCTGCTTCTTCTGAGCCGATGCCCGCGTCGGTGACGACGTTGCCCATGAACACGACGCCTCGGGTTTGGCGCAACGTAACGCCGTCTTTGAAATCGCGACGGTAGCCGTGGCTTTGTTCAAGTGTGTTCGAGCTGATCACAATGTTGCGGCTACCCTCGACGAGAATCGTCTGTTCCTCCGCGCTGTAGATGTTATTACCCGTAACCGTGATGCCTTCGGCGTTCTTGAGGTGGATGTTCACCACCTGGTTGCCGATGAGATTACCGCTGATGGTCCACATCCCCGTAGCGCCGCGGTCCACCGGCGGCTCCGGCCCAACAAAGCGGATGTTCGCGCCGTTCGGGCTGGGCACGGCCTGGATGGTATTGCTCGCAAT
>PUMX01000024.1 GCA_003552485.1 Candidatus Hydrogenedentota bacterium | reverse complement strand
GATGAACAAGCTCGGGTTCGGTCCAAGCCGTTCCGCCGTCGGCGCCAAGGGCGTACATGAGCAAGGTATTCCCCGCCGGGCGTTCGGGGTCGAAGTTTGACCACACCGCCACCCAATTCCCGGAGCCGTCCACGGCCAAGGCGGGCCTCATATTCTCGCCGCCGGGATTCGCCAAGACGCCGTGGGAGTTCCACGTCAGGCCGTTATCCTTCGAGACGCTGTAGCGGATGGGCATGTCCACAGCCAAGGGAGCACCGGCTTTCCACAGCAAGACCCATCGTCCCCGGCCATCAGCCGCTAGTTGCGGCTCGCGCGCGTTCCATTCCGCGCTTTCCCCGGCGTCCTCTTGTTCGTGCAAGGTCATGACCGGCGAGGGTTCACGCCACGTATCGCCAGCATCATCGGATTGGCTGTACTGGATTTCCCAGCGCCCCTCGTCGTCGTTGTCCGCACGCCGACTGCTCCACGCCACGGTGAACGTGTCCAGGCCGCTAGCCGCGAGCGCCGGCGTGATGTTGGCGCCGGTCTCGTCTTTCGAGATGAGCCGGGCATCCTCCCACGAATCGCCGCCATCGTCGCTCCGGGTCATGAAGATTCGGCTGTTGCCTGTTACTTCCCCGTCGCCGTCCTCCCAGACAATCAACCACGTGTCTCCGGCGAAGCCGATGCGCGGATTCTCTTCCCAGCCAAACCCTTGGGTTTGAATATCCGGCGTCAATACCTCCGCGTCTTGCCAGGTTTCGCCGCCGTCGTGCGAACGCGCGTAAACGATTCGCATTTCATCCTCAGCCACTCCCGTCGATTGCCACACGCAGATCCAATTCCCCCGATCGTCCGTGGCGATATGGGGCCGCACGTCGAAACTGTCTTGCTGAGCAACATTCGAGTTCAAAGGCGCGGGAAGAGACCAGGTCTCGCCGTCATCCGTTGAACGGGCGAAGAAGATGTTGGTTTCTTGTCCCGTGGCGTCCTCTACTTCGCCGTCGGACTCCCATACGGCCAACCACGCGTCACCGGCGCCTTGTTTCAACGTGGCATGGTTGTTCGCCGTCCCCAAGTCGCTGATGTCGGCGGGGCTGGACCAGGGCGTGGCATTCGCGGCGGCGGAAAGGAAGAACACGATGGAAGCAAGTCCAACGAGGGTCCCTAGCCTACGGAACAGGAAACGGGGTGGATAATGCATGATTCCTCTCGTGTGTTTTGGATGGGCGTTGGCGGCTTGGTCTTGGTCTCCTTCGTCACACAAAGGAAAACGCCCGCGGCTAGGTTGGACCCAGCCGCGGGCGGGTATGGTTTACTTTCCGGCGGGGACTTCGGCCGCCCGCGCGGGGGCCACCTCCTTGACAAGCTGCATCAAGCGGCGGCCGTATTCCGTGTAGGTCTGATAGAGCTGTTCGGCGCTATCCGCTTGCTTGCCGGTGTGGATGACGGCGGCGAGATGGGGCTCAATCGAAATGCCCCCGTCGTAGCCTTTCCCGAGCAAATCACCCAGGATTTCCCGGACATAGCCTTGGCCTTCGCCACAGTAGCAGTAATGGTCCTCTCCGTCTACGCGTTTCACATCCTTGATGTGAACATACACGATGTCATTATAGACCTTCTGATAGTACTCCCAGGCGTCCTGCCCGTAGGTCACGGGGTTGCCCGTATCGAAGACGACTTTCAACGCAGGGCTGTTGACTTCGCCGAGAAGGATGTTGCTGTTGTCGGCCGACATGCCGCCCCAGCCGCTGCAATTCTCGTGGACCATCGTGACGCCGCCGTCCTCGGCGATTTTCGCCAAGTTCTTCATGCGTTTGATGGACTCATTTCGCCAGTCCTCTTCGGACAACGGATTGTCCTTGTCATTGGGATAACTCATCACCCGGATGAACGGCGCGCCGACCCGGTGCATGCGGGGGATGGCCCGCTGCAGATCGTCAATGTCGATCTGGGGGTCGCAGGTGATGGGCCGCGCCCAATTCGCAATGGAGCTGCCAAAACAAGAGACTTTCATGCCGGCGGCGGCCACCTTTTCGGCGACTTCGTCGAACTTCTCGTCTGAAATCTGCGTGATGTTCGTCTTGTCCACCAAACGCAGCTCGATGTGTTTCCAGCCTAGCTCTTGGTGCGCCTTGATTTGCGTATCAATGTCCTGACCAGCTTCGTCGGATATGCCCGTGAAAAACATTCGTGTTCTCCTTCTATTCGGTTAGATTCGGCTTCATGGGTGTGATTGGGTAGCTTAGGGGCGCACAAGGGCCTTTTCGACTTTGTCCCGCGTTTCCCGGCCTTGGAGAAGTTCAAGCAGCGCGAGGGCGAAATCCATCGCCGTGCCAGGGCCGCGAGATGTAATCACTTGCCCGTCTTGAACCACCGGCTCCTCCACGCATTGCGCGTTGGCGGCTTTGAGCTGATCGAGCATGGCGGGATACGACGTGGCCTTCTTGCCCGCAAGCAACCCCGCCTTGGCGAGGACCGTAGGCCCCGCGCAAATAGCGGCCGTATACTTTCCCTTATCCGTCATTTGTTTCAGCAAAGCCGGGATGCGGGTGTCGTTCGAAAGGTTTTCCGCGCCTTTCGCTCCACCGGGAAGCGCCACCATGTCATACTCCCGTTGCAACGCCTCGTCAAGGGTGGCGTCGGGAATCAGCCGGACGCCCCGGCTAGCGGTGACCGGT
>PUMX01000397.1 GCA_003552485.1 Candidatus Hydrogenedentota bacterium | reverse complement strand
TCAACACCAGTTTCAACATCATCAATAGCTTCGCCTTCTATAAATGCATCGAATGGGCTTATTTGCTCACCCTCATCATCTACAAACCACCAGCCTACATCAGGCTCCTCCGCATCTCCCCAGTAATATGGGAAAGAATGTGCGTCTGCCCAGGGGCCGTAAGCTGCTTCAAAGTCCTGCTCTAATGCTCCTGAATAACCAGCATCTGCTTCAACTTGAACTGCCCAGATTTGATCGGAAATTGGGTCTACATAATCTTCAGCATCGAGTCCGAGCAGATTGGCTAATACCGCTGCATCCCCTTGAAGCATTTCATACAGTACTGTCGTTGGTATTACAGCTCCAGTGTGGGCTTCAAGCAGGCCCTGTAGCCAGTTTAAACCAGGATCATCATCTGGCAACTCTGTGGCGTCTTCATCTACATGCTCAACGTAAAGATCTAATAACAGATCGTCAAGGTCAAATTCACTCTTAGCCGGGGCGCAGAGTTCGATCACGCTGGTAACTGTCAGGTTACGTACTGCGTCCTCTGCGGTTACCCAGTCTTGATGATCAGATACGGTTAATTTGCCAGCTACCTGGGTGGTGTCCATGACTTTGGTCATTTCACCTTCACCTTCGATAACCTGCTTCATTTCAGCGCCGGTGTTGCAAAAGTGGCCGACCTGCTTTTCAAGGTCGATAGTGCCGTCCATTTTGTACTCGGCATCGTGAGTCATTTCTTGAGCGAAGACCGGTGCGGCAAAAGCCAGCACAAATACTACCGCTACTAAAACTGCTAATGTCTTTTTCACGTTTTTCACACTCTCCTTTCGTGAAATGTTATTTTCTTAATAAAACCTTAACACCTCGCTTGTTACTAACCTAACATCATCATCAAAAGCATGTCAATAGGTTTTTAATATTTTTATATAAATGTTGTGGATTAATTTAAATATATGGTTATATAAGTAAATTTATGTTTTATACTGTATATATTTACAGAAGCTAATTGCTCGCAAAATATCTTGTATAATCGAGGTTAAGAGGTTTTTTGGCAAACTTTAATAATATATTAAAAAAAATGTTGGAGCATAAAAGTGTTTAATGAAATATATTCTGAAAATATGGTGGATATTTAACAATATAAAAACCGGGGGGCGTGCCCCCCGGTTGGTTTACAGCGAGGTAAATTAACCTTTTGGAATCCAGTTTAGAACAGGTCCCACCAGTCGGGTACTGCTTCTTCGCCGGGTTCCAGGTTGTCCATAGCGAAGGATTCATCGATTTCAGCTTCGCCGGTTACGGTCATGTCTTCAGAAACATATGCTCCGGACCAGGGGCTGCTGATATCGATGTAGCGCTTGGTGGTACCCTGGGAGGTGCGGGCGAATTGATCCATGTTGAAGTAGTTGCCGACGTAGTCGTCGCCTTTGGCAACCCCTTCGATGTCAGCAAGCCCCTCATCCTGCAAACTGACTTGCTCGCCCTCATCGTCTACGAACCAGAATGCATCGTCTGGTTCTTCAGAATCGCCTATATAGCCGTGAGCATCTGCCCAGGGGCCGTAAGCTGCTTCGAAGTCCTGGTCCAGTTGACCGGAGTAGCCCGGATCAGCTTCTACCTGGGCAGCCCAGATCTGGTCGCTTATAGGATCTACATAGTCTTCCAGATCTACCCCATAGGCACCAACATCTGCATGAAGCTGGCCTTGCAATGCTTCATAGAGCATGGCCGTGGGGATGACTTCTCCTTCATGTGCATCGATGAAATCTTGTAGTTCGTCTTCACCTTCTCCGTGTAAACTGACACCGAAGAGAACGTCGATAACATCGGCGATGTTATCTTCATCAACATCTTCAAGCAAATCTGCTACAGACACTTCACCAACTTCACTTTTGGCTGGTGCGCAAAGCTCAACAGCGCTGGTCACGGTCAGGTTGCGAACGGCGTCTTCAGCGGTAACCCAATCCTGCTGATCTTCTACGGTTATGACTCCGGCTTCCTGGCTGGTGTCCATAACTTTGGTCATTTCGCCTTCACCGTCAATGACCTGCTTCATTTCCGCCCCAGTATTGCAAAGGTGGCCCACCTGCTTTTCAAGGTCAATGTCACCGTCCATTTCATACTCGGCATTGTGAGTCATGTCCTGAGCAAATACCGGTGCGGCGAAAGCCAATACAAAGACGACTATTACTGATACTGCTAACGTCTTTTTCACTGATTAACACTCCTTTCTAGATGTCTTGCTTTTAGCACCTCGCTCAAACGCTAAGCTAACATCCATAAAAGGATTGCGTCAATAGGTTTTTTAAGAATATTTTTAGAGGGTGTTGTTAATATGTTAAAAAAAAGGGTTTAGGTTTTTGGACATTAACCTGGTAATTTAGCGCTATGAAGGGAAAAACTCTTACTTTAACAGCTTAACATTTTTAAAGATATGTGAATGCAAATTATTTGTAAACGACCGGTGAAACTAGTTCAGCAGAAAGGGGCGGCTTGGCCGCCCCTTAATTGTGAAAACCTATTTTGTTGGGGTTGCAATCATACGTTTTTACTAGAACCAGCCGCCTCCGGTACTACCGCCGGGAGACCACCAGTTACTGCCGCCGTTTTCTACTATCGAGCCTTTATCAAAATGAACGTTAGAGCTTTTCCCGGTTGCATCGGTAAGCCGGAAC
>PUMX01000354.1 GCA_003552485.1 Candidatus Hydrogenedentota bacterium | reverse complement strand
GCCTGACAAGAAAACAAGCGGTGGGGATCGTCCATTGATGGGACAAATGGGCTAATCTCGTCATTTAAAACGGAAAGCTCAGCACTGGCCCGCGGCGCGACAACACGGTCCTCGACATTTTCGTGCGATGGAACGCTTGCGCCACGATCCCGGGCCTTGTCATCGAGCCGATAACGGAAATCCCTCTGGATCAACCGCACTGGCGCTCCAACAAGCTCGGCGCGTTCAAGTATGACCCCTTGCGCCTCAGGTTTCTCTTCGGACACAACAGCGGGAACGCCGGGTTTGAGGATGCCAGCCTTCTCGAACGCAATCTTGGCTAGCGTGTCGCCGAGGTACATCGTGTGTTCAAGATCGATATTGGTTACCGCCGTGGCGACAGGCTCCACTACATTGGTCGAGTCAAAGCGCCCCCCCATCCCCACCTCGATGAGTCCTGCATCCACGCTGCGGGATTGGAAAGCACGGAAGGCAATGGCGGTGACCAACTCGAAATATGTGGGCGGCGGCGCCATGGGCTCGGCGATGTTTTGGAAGAAGGCGATGTGCTCGTCCAGTTCAGCCTCGTCGATGGGCCGCCCCCGGAACATAAAACGCTCTGAAAGCTCGACAAGATGAGGGCTGGTGAAGCGCCCCGTCCGGTAGCCCGCAGCGCAAAACATGGCGTCAAGAAACGCGAGCACGCTTCCCTTGCCGTTGGTGCCCGCTACGTGAACGGCGGGGAAACTCGCCTGCGGGTTGCCGGCAACCTTCAGCAGATGGGTAATGTTGTCCAGCCCGAGTTTAACGCCGTGCATCTCGAGCCCGGCGAGAAACGCTCGAGGGTTCACGGACGTTCTGTGGCCTCTGAAGGCGCGTCTGACGAAAGGTTTTCCGTCGCGCGGACGCCGGCTTCTGTCATCCATTCATCCGCGCCGGCCTCCGTATCGGCCGCGGACGGATGGCCCAGATAACGCAACAATTTTCCCAATGTGGGCCGCATCTTGCTGCGTTTGATAATCTGATCGACAAAACCATTCTCAAACTGGTATTCGGCCGACTGGAATCCCTCGGGCAGCTTCACCTTCAGCGCGCCTTCGATAAGGCGCGGGCCTGCGAATCCGATGAGCGCCTTGGGCTCAGCCAGCGTGATGTCGCCCAAACTGGCGAAGCTTGCGTAGACGCCGCCGGTTGTCGGGTCGGTCAACACGCTGATATAGGGCACGCCCGCCTCGTTCAATTGACGCACCGCGTCGGCGGTCTTCACCATTTGCATCAGGCTGAGAATGCCTTCCTGCATGCGCGCGCCTCCGGAGGCGGCAAACACCACCAGCGGCAATCGGCTTTGGATGGCCTCGCCGGCTATGCGGCAGAACCGTTCGCCTACTGCCGATCCCATACTGCCGCCCATGAAGAACGGATCCATGGCGGCCATGATAAGCGGGCTTCCTTCTATGCGGGCTCTGCCGGTGACAAGAGCTTCCGTCAATTCGTGGGCCTGTTTCGCCTTCTCGACCTTTTGCTGATACGATACGCCGCCCACCTTGAAACTCAAGGGATCAACGGTCTCGATGTCTTGATGGCTTTCCTCGAAGGAGCCCTCATCCACCACTAAGGCAATGCGCCTGCGCGCACTCATGCGGTAGTGATGCCCGCAGGCTGGACACACCTGATCGTTCTCTTCGACTTCGTTACGGTATACCGCCTGCTTGCAGCCCGAACACTTCATCCACACGCCGTCGGGCACAGCGCTCTTGCGTCCGATTACCGAAACAAACCGCCGGCGATTTAGAAATGGCATGGGTCATCACCTGTTCATTATAGGCTTTAGCGGAGGATCTCCGCTGTGTTGGCGTTATCTTCTTCATAGTGATCTCTATAATACAGCAAACGGCCGCAATGGTTGCAGCTACGCACTTCCTGCGCGAGGATCTCGTTGACCAATTGCGGGCGTACGTGCATGTAACATCCCGTGCAAACGGGATCTTTGTCGTTCGAGTCATCCAACGGAACCACCGCCGGACCGGAGATATTTGCGGCGCGGATACGGCGGTACTTCCTAAGCAAGTCAGGCTCCACGGCCTCGGCCGCCTTTTCCGCTTCGGCCTCGAGCTGCTTGCGTTTCTCGACAGCCGCGTTCAATTCCTCGTCGAGAGCCTCGCACTGGGCATCAATTCGCTTCACGGCGGCGTCGATTCGCTCCTCATCCGCCTTGAGCCGCTCTTGGGCCTCTTCGAGTTCCTCCATTAGCGTTAGGATGCGCTCTTCCTTCTGCCCAATCTGCCTTTTTGTAGTCTCAATCTCGTTTAGGAGCGCCTGATATTCCTCATTCTTTTTGACGGTGTTGAGTTGCTGCTGGTACTTGGCGATCTGCCCTTGTTGCTGCTCGATTTCACCATAACACTTGCGCTGCTCCACCTCCAAGCGCTGACAAATCGCCTGCCGTTCCTCCAGCTCCTCGGCCATCCGTTTACGTTGAAGATCATGTTTCTCCTTCTGTCTGGGGATCTCCTTTTCCCGGCGTTTGCATTCCTCGATTTCGAGATCGAGTTTCTGAAGCCGCAGTAAATGTTCCAAGCTGTTTCCCTCTCCTGTGCAACCGTGACTTTCGCTCTTCTCGAAGCGGCGTTGCACGGACAAATGGGCGAAAACGTTTCGCCACTGGAATAAAAAAAGGCCGCAGCCTAGGCTG
>PUMX01000342.1 GCA_003552485.1 Candidatus Hydrogenedentota bacterium | reverse complement strand
CGTCGAACAACTACGGCTATTGAGCGTCCCCCTTACCTCAGTCGATGAGCGGGATCGGAATGTCCTTGAGCTACTGAAGCCGCCGGGCGAGTGGCGGCCCTTTCCGGATATCGACGACCGTGATGCTTGGGAAAGCTTGCCGGAAGACATCAAAGAGCGCCGCATTGAAGCGGGCGAGAACGCGCTGGACTTCGACTGGCCCACGCTGACAGCCACGCTCAGTCTGAAGTTTGAACGGGAAGGGGACCGTTCGAGTTACTCACGCGCCCATTCGCGGCGCCGGTCCATGCTGGCTGATCTGGTCTTAGCTGAGTGCATCGAGAACGAGGGGCGCTTCGTTGACCAGATCATGAATGGCATATGGGCAATCTCCGAGCAGACGTTTTGGAACACGCCCCAGCACCTCTATCTGCAGCAGGAGGGTTATGGACTGCCTGACATTACGGAGCCGACGGTCGATCTGCACGCCGGGATGATGTTGAATCTGTTGGCGTGGACGGATTACCTCGTCGGCCCGCGGCTTGACGAGATCTCGCCGCTTATCCGCGAACGTATCCGTGTTGAGGCCGACCGGCGGATCTTCACGCCCTTGCTGGACCGCGACGACTTCTGGTGGATGGGGTTTGATCATCGGCGCGAGCGGGTAAATAACTGGAATCCATGGATCAACTCGAATTGGCTCGTGGGCGTACTGCTGCTGGAAGAAGATGAGCGCCGCCGCGCGCACGCGGTCTACAAGATTCTGCGCAGCTTGGATGAATTCATCGATCCGCATCCACGCGATGGCGGCTGCGATGAGGGGCCGGGCTATTGGAATCACGCGGCGGGATCATTGTTCGACTCGCTGGATATCCTCTACTCGGCGACGGACGGCGAGATCGACGTATTCGAGGAGCCCGTGATCAAGCGCATGGGACAATACGTCTATAAGTCCCACATTCACGACGACTTCTTCATCAACTTCGGCGACACCAGCCCGAAGCCCGGCGTTTCGGCGGACTTGATCTACCGTTACGGCGCGCGCCTCGGCGACGAACGCATGCAGCAATTCGCGGCGTTTCTCGATGAAACCGGCAGGATCCGCTCGTATATTGGTTCGGACCTGACACGAACGCTGCACTATCTGTTTCGTGTAGATGAATTCGACGCACCGGCCGAACAGCCATATGCGAGGGATATGTGGTTGCCGGACACGGAGCATGTGGCCGCCCGATCTGTGGATGGCTCGCCGGACGGGCTGTACTTCGCCGCGAAGGCGGGTCACAACGGCGAGGCCCACAATCACAATAACGTGGGTAACTATATGGTATTCGTCGACGGCTACCCCGCGATCGTAGACGCCGGCGTCGAGGCGTACACCGGCGACACTTTTGATCCTGAACGGCGCTGGGAATTGTGGACAATGCAGTCGGGTTATCACAATTTGCCTACGATCAACGGCGTCATGCAGCGCAACGGCCTTCAATACCGGGCACGGGACGTCGAATACGAAGCCGACGACGATAGTGTTACGTTCTCGCTGGACATCGCCGAAGCCTATCCCGAGGAAGCCCACGTCGACCAATGGCGCCGCGCTATTCATCTCGAACGGGGCGCGCACATCGAGGTCAGCGAGGACTATGTGCTCTCGGATGTAACCGACGAACTCAAAATGACGCTCATGACGCCATGCAATGTCGACGCCTCCGAGCCCGGGCGGCTCATGCTCACGGACGAGAAGTCGGACGGCAAGCCCTACGGGGTTGAGGTGGCCTACGATGCCGACCGCTTCAACGTGCGCACAGAAGAAGTCGAGTTGGAGCCCGGCGGACGTCTGGCGCGGGCGTGGGAGCAATCGCATCTGACGCGCATCCTGCTGTATGACGCCGAGCCGCCCTTGGAAGACGCCTTTACCCTTCGCATCACTGAGTGGAAGGATTAAGTCTCGCACAATTGCAGGCTATTCGATGTGCGTTGCGCCCCTGCACGCCGCCAAGCGCCTAGCGTGCAGGGGCGCGCGTTGAAGTAAGCACCCCGCGCGTGGCGCGAGAGCGGCGGTCTATTGAAGGAGGTCATAGTGGCGCACGAAGCCGTTTCCAATGGCGAGGAGGCGACCCGGCGTTATCGCACGCTGCGTCAAAGCGAGGAAGCGGCGATGAATCACTATGTTGGGAGCATCCTTCCATGCATGCCCCTGGCCAATTCTGACCCGGAATGGAGCGCGTGCCTGCAAGCCTGGAACAAAGCGGTGCTGGGGCTGGATGAGCCTCGCGATGAAGAGAACCGTCTCGCGCTGGAGCTGGCGAAGTGCAGCACGCTGGGAATCGCCGCGGAGGCGTGCGGAGAACATGAGCAGGCGGTGCTGCGCTTTACCGAGGCATTGCGCTGGCAGGAAGCGCTGTATGGGTTGCGCGCCTTTCCACAATCACTTATTTGGTGCCATGGCATCGCGCTGCAACTGAACTTGTGGGCGCTCAATCTGGCCGCATGCAGCAAAGAGGGCAATCCAGACTATCAGGAGCCGCTGAACCGGGCCCTGACTTCGCTCGGGGCGAAGCACACTACGGAGCACCCGACGCTGCATTGGTTCCGCCGCAAAGAATGGGACCTATTCGACAGCATGGACTGCTTCATCGCGCTGCTGCTTACGCCACAACACGCCAAGGAATACGGCGCCGCCCATTTCCGGTTCTT
>PUMX01000013.1 GCA_003552485.1 Candidatus Hydrogenedentota bacterium | reverse complement strand
GATTGTCCGCGGCGCGGCCCCGGTAATCTCGAGCCAAGTATCCCAGTCAAATCCTGGCCAGGCGCAAGCCGCCGGCCCCGGGAAAATGCTCGCCAGGCAAAGCGCGAGCGACACAGTCGCACTTCTACGCGTGGTTGTCATTGCAGGCTCCTCCTCAACTCGCCAGATAATGGGCGCTGTATCGCATGGGCGCGGTAAGCCGTTATGGCAAGGCTGACCTTCCCAATCAACCGTGATGAGCCGCCCATCATTGCTGACGGCTGCGCAATGCTGTTTTCCCCGGATAGCGAACTCAAGGCGGCAAGGATGCCGGCGCTACGCCACGTTGTTCTGCGATCGCTCATGGCGGTGTCTCCTCAACTAACGCGGAAGCTTCTTTGTTACGCCTCGGAATTTTGACTATTATGTCGAAAGAGGACGGAATAACCAACACGGAAGGAGCAAAGAATGACCCAGAGCAGTGGAAACGCGCTTGGCATCGGTATCATCGGGGCAGGGTTCATGGGCGAGACATATGCGCGTACGATTGACACGCTCGTCGAGCGCGCGCGCATCACCGCAATAGCGGGTGGCAGCCGCGCCCCTGATCTGGCGGCGCAGTATAGCGTGGACTGCGCGGACAGCGTCGAGGCCCTTCTGGAACGAGATGATGTGGACGCAGTCTGCATCGCTACGCCGCACGCGCTTCATGGTCCGCAGGGTCTGGCCACCGCGAAAGCGGGCAAGCACCTGCTTATTGACAAACCGATGGCGTGTTCGGTTAACGAGTGCGACGCGATCATAGAGGCCTCTCAATCCCGCGGGCTCCGTTGTGAAATCACCTATACGCAGCGGGAGCGGGTGTGCAACCTCGAGACCAAGCGGCTGATTGACAGCGGAGAATTCGGGCGCGTGCTGTACATGTCCAACACCCAAGTTGTGCCCGATGGCATGAACGTGTCACCCACGTGGCAACGCAAGCCCGAGAACGTGGGTATCTTGATGGGCCACGGTATTCACAATATCGATCAGGTTCGCTGGTTCACCGGCCGCGAGGTCGAGCGCGTATTCGCCAAGGTCCGCCATTTCGCGCCTGGTTTCGAAGTCGATACGACAAGCGATGTTACTCTGACCCTTGATGACGGAACGGTATGCACAATCTTCTGTTCGTTTGAGGCGCCCAAGCCCGGTTTTCCGCGCATGGGCGGTTCTACCAAGGTAATGTGCGAGAATGGGCTCATCGATTGCGATTGGTACGGTGAGATGCTTGCGTCCAGCGCAGGCGGAGAGTGGGAAGTGCGCGCACGGCAGGAACCCATCGACTGGGCCGGCAAGGGCTTCCTCGATCCCGTGCGGCTAAAGACCTATGCACAGATCATTCAACGGCTAGTGGACGGCGCGCTAGCGGGGGACGTCAGCGGGGATTCCGCCTGGGATGGGCGCCAAGCTGTGGCGATTGCGGAGGCCGCATACGAATCGAGCCGGACCGGAACCGAACTCAAGCTACCGAAGACGCAGCGTCCCGCATCATGAACCGGACGACGTTTCGATAAACTCGTGGTGGATGCCCTCTCCTAGTTCGAAGCTCCCCACGGTCAAGCGGCTTCCATTGGCGAGGGCCGCGTGGATTACCGCGCCGGCCTCATCGAGTCGCAGGAAGGCGAATTCGGCATCGGTAGTCGCGGCTTCGGCTTCTTCGCAGCGCACCGTTCTGGCATCTTCTGGATCAGGCAAAATCAAGATATCGCGTGCGCCATCCGCCATGACGATCTCGAGCGCGACGTGCGAATCATCCAGCGGCGCGCCGGTTTCGTCCTGGATTCCCAGGCGGCGAATGAAGCGTTCCGGCGGGGCGTCGATGAACGGCTCATAAACCGCTGCGAACGCCGATTCAAGCGGCGCCTGGTCTTCTTCACCGCGACGGCGCGCCAGCACGCGCGGAATCCAAGTTTCCTCGCTTGCATCAAACGAACCCACGGAGATCCAGCCCTCGGCGAGCCCAGGCTCCGCATCGTGCGTGAGATCGGTGTAGCGCATGCCGATCTCGCGCTCGTGCGCCAACACATCAAGCCGATCCTCGAATGACCATGTGGCGGTCCATCCGGCTTCGGTCGCCGGCGCCATTCTGAAGTTGCGCATCTGGCCGCCGTAATCCATGTCCTCCTGGGGTTCGAGTTCAAGACTCGGCATATCTACGGCGCCAAAGTGGCTATGCACGAACTTCGTATGATCGGTTCCGCCCGCGACGCGGAACACGTCGACGACATAGTATTCCTCGTCACAGATGTCGACGAGAACGGCCGTGCGCTCGAACCGGCGTCCAGCGTTCATGGCCGGCCCGCCGGCACGAATCGCGCGCGTCACGCGGCCATCCGCCCAGAGTTGCGTCACTCCATCGCCGACGGTGTGATCCTGGCGGTCCACAACGACGGTATTGTGCGCGGCGGCCATCATGTACCATCGCGCACGGGGCGCATCCCAGCCGCCGTACTGAACCGGGGGATAGCCCATCTCCGGCAACAAGTCGATACCGTAACCAAACAGGCCCAGGTTCAGACCATCCCGGTGGCCATGCGCTCCGCCGGTGTCGTAGTCCAACCACAGCGCGCGAGCGTGTTCGCCTGCTCCGGACCGCAGAATCGCAATATGCCACTCGGTCTTGTTGACGCTGCCCACGGCTATATCGGTCCCGTGTTGT
>PUMX01000456.1 GCA_003552485.1 Candidatus Hydrogenedentota bacterium | reverse complement strand
TGAAAATGAGACGGGGCCCGCTCGGATGGCCGGTCCAGGCGGGGACTATGCGCCGCGCCTGAAAGCGGCCTTCGCCCGCCGCGAGGAGCACCCTTCGTGGCCGGGCGCGCTGTATGACAGCGAGGCGGCCGAACAGCAGTACACTGAAAAACTGCGCGAGGCCGCGGAAGAGCTTGGCGTAGAAGTGGATCTCCGGCCGGAGGTCATCCATTCCAACGAAGAAGCCGACGCCTGGGCCGCGGAAGCGGCCGAACAGGAGCCCGACGGCCTGCTCGTGTTTGTCCTTGACCGGCAACCGCCGGGCTGGCCCACGGTGGATAGGGCCATTGACACCGGGCTGCCGACTGTGGCCTATGCGCCGATGGGAACAACGTTTGTCGGGCAAGCCAGCGAACGTTGGCGGCGTGGCGCGTTTGTGTGCAGCGCCACGGACTTCAGTGATGTGGTGTACGGGATGAAAATGCTGCGGGCTCGCGCCATGCTGCGGGAAATGCGGCTATTGGTGGTGGAGGGGCAGGAGCGCCGCGACGATGAGATCGGGTTTTATGGGACCAAGCTGCGCTATCTGCCGGAATCCATCTGGCTTGAGGCCTATGAAGAGACCGATATCAGCGATGCAATCCAGGATCTCGCGGATGAGTACCTTGACGAAGCCACCAAGATGGCGGGGCCAACCGAACAAGATGTGTTGAACGCGGTGCGCGCCTATGTGACGGCCCGGCGGGTGCTCGAGCGGGAAGAAGCCGACGCCCTTACCATGAATTGTCTTGGAGCCGCCGGGAGGGACGCCACATACCCGTGTCTGGCTTTCGCGCGGCTTCTCGACAGCGGGGTGCCCGCGATATGTGAGGCCGATCTCCATTCCGCGATCGCGCTTATGCTCGTGCCCCAGTTGTTTGACCGGCCTGGGTTCATGTTTAACAACGTGCCCGTGAGCGACGACGGGGCGATGATCTGCTCGCACTGCACGTGCGCAACCCGTCTCAAAGGCTTCGATCAGCCTAGTGTTCCCTTCCACTTCGCCCCTCACCACGAGGATCGCGACGCCGTGCCCGTTCCCCACTGGGAACCGGGCGAGCCGGTGACCATCATTGAGACGCCCATGGGCGGCGATCCGCGGATGAGTATCTTGACGGGCGAAGTGATGGACCAGGTCGACGTTCCGCCGGCCGGCGGTTGCGTCGTCGCCCCGAAGGTGAAGCTGGACGGGGACTTCGACCACATCTTCGACCTGGATGCGGCCCCCGCCATTGAACGCCATCATAATATCCTTTTCTACGGGAATTGGCGGCGGGAACTGCATAGCTTCTGCCATCTATTTGGGATTGAGGCGTTAACGTGGCCTGACTGACAACATAAGGATTGGCGTGGGCGCGCCGGCTCTTCACGCATTGGGCCAACGTTCAAGAGACCATGGCGAAGGGGGGGCGCGCGCTCATAAATTAACAACGACGCCGATGCGGCATGTCATCCTCGGCGCCATCCGGTTTTAAGGAGGTGGCTTTAGGGGACCCCCTTCTCCGGTTCCCTCGATAGATAAGGAAAGACGTTATACCGTCCGGGAATAAGCCTTTTCGGAAACAGCGCGGCCCAGATACGCGTCGAACGTCATGGCCACGTTGCGTATGAACAAGCGCCCCAGGGGCTTCACCGTTAGGCGGTCTGGCCGGCGTTCGATGAAGTCCGCCGCCTCCATGTCTTTCAGGGCGGCGTCTTCTTCGGCGAACGCCTCAGTGAACGGCAGGCCAAAACGCGCCTCGAACGCGGCATGGTCTACCCCGAAATTACACATCAGCTCGTGGATCACCCAGCGCCGCATCGCGTCATCCGCGCTCAGCGCATGCCCGGCATGCACGGGGAACCGTCCCTCGTCTAACGTTTGGTAATAGGTGGACAGTTCCTTTGTGTTCTGCGCGTACACCCCTTGGATGTTTCCAATCGCCGACGCGCCCACGCCGAGCATGTCCGCGCCCGGCTGCACCGTGTACCCCATGAAATTGCGCCGGAGGCGGCCTACGTCCATCGCTTCCGTAAGCTCATCGCTTGGCGCCGCGAAGTGGTCCATGCCAATGGCCCTGTAGCCCGCCTCCAACAGCCGGCGCCGCGCCAGAGCGAACAACTCATATTTGGTTTCGCGCGGCGGCAACTCCTCCTCCACGATGCGCCGCTGATTATGCAGTTTCGACGGCAAATGGGCGTAGCTATACACCGCCAGCCGCTCCGGCCCTAACTCCGCGATAACTCCTAACGTGCGATCCCAAGCCTCCAGATTCTGCTTGGGCAACCCATACACCAGGTCAATGTTTATACCGCCAAACCCTTCCTCCCGTAGCCAATCCATCAACCGCCGCGTCTGATCCTCCGTCTGATTCCGCCCGATCGCCTCCTGCACTGCCGGATCAAAATCCTGCACCCCCAGGCTCACCCGGTTGAATCCCAAGGCCCGCAACACGCGCGCCTGCTCCCGCGTCGTCACGCGGGGATCCACTTCCAGCGCCTGCTCCGCCCCTTCCGCAAAGCTGAACCGGCCCCGAACCATCGCATGAAGCCGCTTTAACTGGTCCGCGCTCAGAAACGTCGGCGTCCCCCCGCCCCAATGAAGCTGCGCCACCGGGCGATGCCCCACGAACTCCGCCAGCAGCGCCAACTCGCGCTCCACATAGTCCAAATACGGGTCC
>PUMX01000261.1 GCA_003552485.1 Candidatus Hydrogenedentota bacterium | reverse complement strand
GCCTTCTCTGTCTTCCACCGTCAGCGATATTTGAAGTCCAGATTGCTAACAGATTGCTAACAGATTGCTAACAGTTTCGCAAACACTCTTTCGCCTCAAAATCAAGTCCTGACGCCGTTTTTTAAGGTTCTGTTATTGCCCGGCTTTTCTTGCTCTTTCGGCCTGTCGCTCGGGTTTTGTGCCCAGCTTCATTTATATTTTCCCGTCAATGTCCCGGATAGATAAGCAAACAGTTAAGCAAACAGTTTCCACGTCTCGAAGGCCTGAAGCCGCGGCGAAATTAAATACTTGCGGGGGTGCCGTTTCTCTTGTATAGTGCAATATGAACGATTTCCCGGCCCACGAACCTCTTTCCGGTTCTCGCATTGCCGATCTCTGCCAGGCCGCCCGGTCGGGCTGCGCCGCCAGCCGTCATCGCCTGATTGTAAACAACCTTCGCCTTGTCTCAAAGGTCGCTTCAGGGTTCACCGGCAATAAGTCTGATTACGAAGACTTGGCAAGTGCCGGGGTGATTGCCCTGCATCGCTGCATCGACACTTATGAACCGGCAAAGGGCGCCTGGTCTGCGTTATCCCGGCTCCGCTCGGAACTGTCTGCATAAACGGTACTTGTTCAATTTTTCACCGTGCGCTTATCGTTTCCCGTTGCGTGTGCCCTCTGGCCGACCTGGCAGGGTGTGGGTTTGGTATAGGTTAAATCGAAAAAGGCCGTCAGGGCGGCTTAGAATGGCTTTAATGGCATTGCCGGATTTTTCCAAAGTTCTGCCGGAAAGTGCCAAGGGCGTTGCGGGCACCTCCGTTGTTGACGGCAAAAAAGCCGCCCTCCGGCTAGAAGGCGGCCCACGCAACGAAGACTATTTCGCCAGTTGATTCGCAATCTATGCGCCTGAATCCTTATGTTCTGGTTCATTCTTGATACTCCCTGGGTTTTTGTGTTTTTGAATTTATTCATTCGGCTGCCCCCCTTCACGAACTCCCGCGACCCGCTCGATTTCACTGGCCGGAATACGCCAAACGCCACGGATTTTTATGCCGCGAAGCTCTCCGGACTTGCACATCGCGACTACGGAATACCAGGAAAGGCCGAGGTGCCGCGCTGCATCATGCTTATCGAGCAGGTGGGGGAGCGGCGGAGGTGTTTCGCTATTGGTAAGCCTTATTTGGAGCTGCCTTGCATCAATTTCAATGTACGGACGCAATAATGCAGCAGTCGCGCTTAAAACATTGTCGGGAATTGGTTTCTTCATCGTTCACCTCTCCTGCTGCGTGCCGGTGTTAATTTCCACGGGATAAAAGTCGGAAATTTCGCAGTTCAAAGCGTTGGCAATTTTGGTCGCAGTTTCCGGGCAGGGGTTCGCGCGTGAAGCTTTAATGGAAGATCAGTGGGTAAGTTATGAAAAAGCAATGCAGTTCACGGGAAAAGGCCGCCGCACTCTCGAACGCGCCGTCGCGAACGGTGAACTGAAAACCATAGGCAATTTTAAGCCGGTGCGCCTGTCTCCGCGGTCGGTTGTTGAATACGCTTATATTTGCGGCAAGCCCTCCAGTCCGAAAGCCCGTGAGCTGATTATTCTGTGGCGGCTGCTTTTGACAGAACCGCAATATTTGCCGAAACATTGGCCTTCAGCAAACGCGCCTGATCGCTGGAAAATTCTCGACAGACAACTTGCGCACGTTGGTTCGGCTCCTGAGGCCTTGTCGACGCTTTTCATAGATTACGCCGCGAGCGAAATTGCCTTCGTTGCGGCCTTCCATGCGGCGGCAATGAAAAAGAAATTCACCGGTGGAGGAAATTTGCCGGTGGAGTTCTGCACATGGTCTGTGCAGGTTGCGGAAAAGAACAATACTACACTTCAAAAGGTCTGGGAATACATCACGCCGCTGCCCTATCTGTGCTCTGACTGCGGCAAGGTCGGCAGGCATGTTTTTCAGGATAATAAGTCGGTCGATACAGATCAATTCCCGTCGCTCGGCTCTGTTGCTGATGACTCGGAATTCCAGGAAGCAAGCCGCAAGGGAGAGTATCCGCTGCATTGTAAAAACTGCGGACGTGAATGGGTGGAAAAACTTACGTATGAAGATTATAAAGGTCGGTGCGCGGCTATATTCGACAGCTTCAATTCCTCTTTGCCGCCCTCTCAACGTATCGAAAAGAGGCTGTTCTGGGTGCATGTTCGCGAGGCCCTTATAAACTACAAGCGGCGAAGCGGCGGTTATACTATGATTCGGTACAGTGATATAGCCGGCTGTTTTGTTCGGAAAACGCGTCTGCAAAAGAGATTAAGAAAAAAACAGAAACGGTCTTCAAAACCTATCATCGGATATGGGATAAGCCGCGCCCGGTGCCCGCCGCCCGCATTGCCGGTGCGCTTGAATGGTTTCGACTGCTCATTATCGCCAATCAGTGCGAACGATTTTATGTCTTTCCCTCCCTCTATCGCGCGGCCTTGGAAAAAGCGGCCGATAATGTTTCACAAAAAAATAATCCCGCCTCAAAAAATGTGTAACTTTTGTGTAACTTTTGTGTAAGAATAGCCCATTATCGCCACCTATGGCCAAATATACAATGGATCGGTGATTAGCAGTTAAATTACTGGAATATAAGAGGTAAGGCAGAAAAGAAGTGGAGCGGGTGAAGGGAATCGAACCCTCGTCTTAAGCTTGGGAAGCTTCTGCTCTACCAT
>PUMX01000148.1 GCA_003552485.1 Candidatus Hydrogenedentota bacterium | reverse complement strand
GATCATGAGCAGGTAGACGATCCGGAACTTGAAGAGCACCCGCAGGTCCTGCGCCGTGATAATGGCCCAGCGGAAATGGCGGCGAAGATCACCTTCGTAGCTTCGGTAGGTGCGGCGATGGACGGGCATGGGTTACGAGGCCCCCATGGCTTGAAGGAACGCCTCGGCCAGGCTGGTGCGCGCGGGCGCGAAATGCCGGATCTGCGTGCCGTGTTCGCTGGCGAGGGCGAACAGACGCTGGGGGGATTCGCCTTCGGGTAACGTCACCCGCAACAAACCGTCGCGCTCCGCGCGGCACGCGAATCCCGCCGATTCGAGCGTTTCTTGAAACGGGACCCCGGCCGCGTCCGCGTGGTCGCGTGTCCGCACTTCGTATTGCCGCTCCCGGGGCGCCGTGAGTTCATCCACGGACCCATCCTGGACGATGCGGCCCTTGTTCAGGATGACGATCCGTTCGCAGACATGTTGTACGTCGGGCAAGAGATGGGAGGACAACAGCACGCTAACGTTTCGCAGCCGCGCCACGTCCCGGATGAGTTCGAGCATTTCCATGCGACCCTCGGGGTCAAGGCCATTGCTGGGCTCATCGAGCAGAAGCAGCTTGGGGTCATGGATAAGCGCCTGGGCCAGTTTGAACCGCTGAAGCATGCCCGTGGAATACGTTTCCATGCGGCGGTAGCGCTGGTCGCCGATACCCACGAAGTTGAGCGCCTCGTGCCCGCGCTCCATGGCGTCCACCCGGCTCATGCCGGCAATCTGGCCCATGTAGGTGAGGAAGGACACCCCGCTCACGGTGTGCGCCGCCGCTTCCCGTTCGGGCACGTAGCCGAGACGGCGGCGCGCTTCCAGCGCCTTTTGGGGCATGGGCAAGCCGAACACGCGGACAGCGCCCCGCGCGGCCCGGTTGAAGCCCAGGATCGTGCGGATGAGCGTGCTCTTGCCCGCCCCATTCGGGCCAAGCAATCCCACGCGCCCTTCGCTCACGCCGAACGACACGCGCGACAAGGCCTCGAAGGCTCCATAGCGCACCGTCACGTCTTGTAGCCGCAGGATGTCCCCGCCGGCCGCCTGCTGCGTCACCTTTGCTTCCTTTCTTGCTCTTGCCGCCCTGTGGCGCAACACGATCCGCGCGTGCCCCGCATTTGACGGCGAGCATATTATACATGGGAACGAGTTGTGGCGCTAACGGGTTTTGGAAAACCCGCTCTCAATCGTCGTACCCCTTTTAGGAACGGCTAGTCATACGCTCGTGGAACTGTTTTGCAACTACGCGCCGGTACGCGCCACACGCAATTAAAATATGAATAGTAGTACCACTATTTACATGAGAGATGGGGGACGGGCAGGCTCAAGTGTTTGCCGAAATGCGCCGATAGATTCCCGGCCTGACAACGAGGCCTCACGGCGCCCTAGCTTGGCCGGGGCCCATCTCGGCGGGGTGCGGGTTAAGTTTCGACAGGGGCCTGCCGATATCAGGGACAAATGACTTCTTTACTTGAGTGAGCGACGCGCAGAAGGGAACGGGGCAGGTGGTTCCTCGCCAAAGAACGCGGAGGTGGCCGGGTGTTCCGTTCCGTAGGGAGCGATTCATTGCTCGATTTGCCCCTTACGAAGCCAACTTGTGCAAGTCGCTGGGGAATTAACATGTAATGCAAGGCTGCGCTTTGACCGGGGTCCGTATCCTGTTCTTCAGGAGTAGGGTGGGGTTGCGAGGCGGGCAAGGTTATCTTCCGCCGTGCTTGGTTGAGATTAGCAGAATATATCCGAATGTGGCGTGGTAGCTGGGGCGCGCGTTGAACCGGAATGCAAGGAGCCCCGGAAGGGTCTAGGCCGTCCGGCGGCAGCGGACACAGCTCCCACGTTCTCCGATGCCCCCGGCGCCGCCGGCGACAGGCACAGGGTAGGGATACTGAATGTCACAAGAAAATGGCGCCACTGCTACGATTCTTGTCGTTGATGATCTCGAAGAAAACGTCCATTTTCTTACCAAAGTACTAAAGCCTAAGGGCTATAAGGTGTATTCGGCGCAAGATGGGGAAGAAGCCTTAGACGCCGTGGCGAAATACGCGCCGGATATTATTCTGCTGGACCTGATGCTCCCCAAGATTGGCGGGCTTGAGGTATGCCGGCGGTTGAAGGCGGATAACGCGACGTATCACATTCCCATTGTGGTCATCACGGGGGTGTCGGAACGAAGTACCAATCTGAAGGCCATTGACGTCGGGGCGGACGATTACCTGACCAAACCCGTGGATGCCCCCATGCTCCACGCCCGGATCCGGAGTTGCCTGCGCGCGAAGGTGCTTCAGGACCAGGTCTTCGAGTACCAACACAAGCTTGAGGAAGCCAATCACAACCTGGAGGAGCGCATCCGGGAGCGCACGCGTCAACTCCAGCGAACCCAGCATGTGACGGTGTTTTCCCTTGCCCGGCTAGCGGAATCGCGCGACACCGAGACGGGCGAGCATCTCAGCCGCATCCGGCGTTACGTGCAGGTGTTGGCGCAGCAGCTCGCTGAGTCGAGCGAATACGCAAAGACCATTGACGAGGCGTTTCTGCACGAGCTGTTCCATTCGAGTCCGTTGCACGACATCGGCAAGGTGGGCATCCCGGACCAGATCTTGTTGAAGCCGGGCAAACTTACGCACGAAGAATTCGAGATCATGAAGCTTCACACGGTCCT
>PUMX01000418.1 GCA_003552485.1 Candidatus Hydrogenedentota bacterium | reverse complement strand
ATAAGACCGTGATTTTGCATTTTTATAAGAGTAAATATTCTCCGAAAGAACGGGGTTCGGAGAATATTTACTAGGACAAGTTCCGCAAGAGCGCTTCCTGCGTGGTGCTGAAACGCAACGGCGGCAAGCGCAGTGTCGCCCTGGGCCTGCTGTCGGACGACGATCTGATAAAATACGGCAACGTGACTATCCCGTCGAACCATGAAATACCCTCCAGAGGCAGCGTTGTCGAGATCCGCTATCTCTACGCCTATCCCGAGAGCAAGGCGCTGTATCAGCCGGTATATCTGGGTGCCCGCGAGGACATCCCGATTTCCGAGTGCGTGCTCGAACAGCTTCGCTACAAGGCGGCGTAATTCCGCTTCGCAATAAAGACAGTAATACTTGAACCGTTAAACATCGGAGATGACAATGGAAAACCAAAATAAAGAGAATTTACACGATCAGGAAACCCCGAGAAATGAGCACGGGGAGAGTCATAATGAGGAAGCCGAAGGCGGCGGGAATACCTCCGGCGGAAAAGAGAACGGCCGACACGAATCCGGCGATCAGCGGAATCAGGAAACCGCTGATAGCGAAGCCGGCGAACAGGAGAGCGGCGAGGAAGAACGGGGGGAAAGCGTATGCATACCCGCCGATCCGGAGGAAAGGGCCGACGAGCTGATCAACTGGGCTTCGGTAAGAGCCGGGGTGATCACTCTCGTTCCCGGCGGCGGCGCTTTAGCTCTGGCCGGGAATCAAGTCTATATGGTCGTCCGCATCGGTCAGGTTTACGGAGCCGAAATCTCCGCTTCGGCGGCCAAAGGCTTCATACTCGGGATGGGGGCGACCTTAGCGGGGCAGACCCTGGCGCACCTGATACCTGGGATCAACATCGTAATCGCCTTTTCGGTGACCTACGGCATCGGCAAGGCGGCGAAAGCATGGATAGAAGACGGCCTGCCGCCGGACCTCGGCAGGTACAGAACGATCTGTGATGAAATGAAAGAAGAGGGGACGCGGGAGGCGAAGCTGTAGAATAACATCCTTTCACTGCCGCTCCCGCCGGCTCCGCTCTGCCGTCAGATCCGTTGCAGAGAACACCCGAACCGGATTAACAACATAAAGGAAAAATTATCATGTCCCACTTCACCACTGTCAATGTCGAGATCCGCGATATCGAGGCCCTCAAGTCGGCCTGCAAAGAGCTGGGTCTTGAAGTCGAGAAGAACGTCGAGGCCCGGGGCTTCAGCGGCAATCGCCGGAAAGGCGAGTACGTGATCCGTCTTAACGGCCCCTACGATGTGGCTTTGAACTCCGGCGGCGACGGTGCCTTCACCGTCGAGACCGACCTCTGGGGCGGTCATGTCGAGAAAGAGCTCGGCCCCGGAATGGGCCGGCTCAAGCAGTACTACGCTGTTCACAAGACCACCCGCGAAGCCCGGCGCAAAGGCTATACCGTCAGCCGGAAGAATATGCCCGACAGAACCATCCGCCTGCAGGTGACCGCCGCCTGAAAAAACACCGGCTTTAATGCCGGACAACCGAAAGGAAGATAACCTATGAATAATAATAACGAAGAAACCCTGAAGAGATTCAAGGAAGCTCTGAAAGAGCGCAGCCTTGAGCGAGATTCTCACGGATACGTTCTTAATTTCGAAGGCGTAATGGATGTGCTTCTGGATATGGACGGTAATGATCTATTCATTGAGATCGAAGAGTTCATCTCGGAAAAAATCAGTGCGTTTTTAACGGAGAAAAAATGCGTGAAGGAAACAGATATAGGAGTGGGGCTTCCCTGTTGCGCCTCTTCCGGCGGGTCAACACTCCTTCCCGCTGACGAAGATGAAGCCGAAGCGGATTGATCATAAATCGTCAATGACAGATACGGCGGCTGGAAATAACGGCCGGGCGCTGACCGCTTATATCCGAGAGATATTCTTCCCGCCGGGATCATAAGAGAGGTTTTTTATGGAACATAAAACAGTAGTCATCTCAATTCATCAGGGCACGGCGGAAGTCGAGGAATGCCCTTCCGGCTGCACGGTGGCGATAAAGGATTTCGACACCGAAGGCTGTGATCCTGAAGCACTGGAGGCCGACGGCTCTATCCTGTCTATCGCCCACGGCCCTTTCCACAAGTCACTGCGCGAACGCCGGAACGCCGTCCGGGCCGAAGAAGAGCTGCGCCGGCGCGTTACAACCGGGCAGTGATCCCCGGGCTTCCGTACCCGCCTGATTAAACTCATCAGAACATTCTCAATGCAAAACCAAGGAGCGACATCATTATGCAGAAGATCAATATCGATATAGGCCCTGACGGAAACACCTCCGTCGAAGCCGAAGGCTATAAAGGCGGCGACTGCACCGCCGCCACCCGGTTCATTGAAAAGGCGCTGGGCAAAGTTCTCAAGCGCCGCCGCAAGAAGGAGTACTGGCAGGCTGAAACCCGTACTCAGAACAAAAATAAAGCGGATATCCGGAACGGAGGCTGATCATGGGGACTGTTTCCGTTATCGACTTCACCGACCAGGGCCAGGGCAAGTGCCTCTACACCGAGGCTGTGGACCTGCGCAGTATCGGCAGGCTGCACTGTGAACGGGCTTCCGTGCTGGAGTTTAATGAACGTTCCCAGAAATGGGAAGTGAAGGAGCCCTCCGGCGGAAAGGTGCTGTTCAGTCATCCCTCCCGGCAGGTATGTCTGGACT
>PUMX01000550.1 GCA_003552485.1 Candidatus Hydrogenedentota bacterium | reverse complement strand
GGTATCAGAGAAGCTGAAGAGGGAGAGGTGACGTTCGTGGCTACTCCTGGGTACAAAGGGTATCTAACCACGACCAAGGCCTCCGCCGTACTGGCGCCCCCATCAATGATGGACGCCGGCCAGGTCCCCACGCTCATTCAGGTGGCCGATCCCTACCAGGCTTTCGCCAAGGTCGTGGCTCATTTCAAGCCACGCGCGCTTGAGCATCCTCGAGGTATCCACCCCTCGGCCGTGATCGCCGAAGACGCGCGTTTGGGTGAGAACACCGCCATTGATGCGCTTGTCCGTATTGAGAGCGGATGCGTCATCGGCCGGGACGTTGTTATCTATGCGGGGGCTTATGTCGGACGCGATTGCGTTATCGGCGACGGCGCCGTGTTGCACCCCAATGTAGTGCTGCGCGAGGAGACGGAGCTGGGCCAGCGCTGCATCGTTCACGCCGGCGTCATCATTGGCGGCGATGGCTTCGGCTATTCGAGCAATCGCTCCGGTCATTCCAAGATTCCGCAGGTAGGGCATGTCGTCATTGGCGATGACGTGGAAATTGGGGCCAATTCAGCGATTGACCGGGCTACTTTCGGCAAGACCGTCATTGGTTCTGGCACGAAAATTGACAACCTAGTCCAGATTGGCCACAATGTGCATATAGGCAAACACTGTATTATATCCGGGAACACAGGGATAGCCGGCAGCACTATACTTGGAGATTTTGTCACGGTTGCCGCTGGCGCCGGTATCGCAGGCCACATCGAGATTGGCGAGGGCGCTGTCATCGCTGGCTTGGCCGGGGTGACAAAGTCCGTACCCGCTGGCCAAACCGTATCCGGGTTTCCGGCAATCGAACACCAGAAGGAACGGCGAATCAAGGCCAGTTCACGGCAGATGCCCGACGCGCTCAAGCGCATCCGGGACCTTGAAGCGCGCATCCAAGAATTGGAATCCCAACTACATGGAACCGCAGAAGACGATCGCTAAAGAAGCCACCTTCTCGGGTATCGGTCTCCACACCGGCAACCTAACCACGATCACGTTCAAACCGGGGCCGCCGGATTCCGGCATTGTCTTTTACCGCGTCGATTTGCCCAACCGGCCCGCTATCAAGGCGGACATAGATCACGTGGTCGACGTTTCCCGCGGCACCACGATCGGGGTTGACGACGTCAAAGTCCACACCGTCGAGCATGTGCTCGCCGCCATTGCCGGACTCAATATTGACAATATTAATATTGAAGTGGACGCCAACGAGATTCCCGTGGGCGACGGCAGCGCGTTGCCTTTCATGACCACCCTCAAGAAGGCTGGCGTAGTCGAGCAAGACGCGCCGCGCAATTATATTACGCTCGACAGGCCCGTCTTCTATAAGAGCGACGACGTCACGCTCAGCGTGCTTCCCGCCGATGATCTTCGCCTGACCATGACAATCAGTTACGATCATCCGGCGGTCGGCACTCAGTATGCCTCATTCAACATCACGCCCGAGCTCTTCGAGCGGGAAATCGCGCCAGCGCGCACTTTCTGTTTTCTGCGCGATGTGCGCATGCTCCAGCAGCAGGGTCTCATCAAAGGCGGCAGCCTCGAAAACGCAGTCGTCATTGGCGATGAAGGAATCCTAAACGACGACTTGCGTTATCCCGATGAATTCGTGCGGCATAAGGTGCTGGATTTGCTGGGGGACATTTACCTCTTGGGTAAGCCCGTGCGCGGCCACATCATCGGCGTTAAGTCGGGCCACGCAATGCATGTGAAGTTCTCTCAGCAAATCAAGAAGGAAGTATTAAACGGCCGCCGTCCCTCGGAAGAAGAAGTCGTGGGCGCCAAGGCCGGGCAAGCGCGCCCCCCCGCTCTCGACGTGAACATGATCATGAAGGTGTTGCCTCACCGCTTCCCCTTCCTGCTCGTTGACCGAATCATGGAATACACCCCCTATAATCACGTAACGGGCATCAAGAACGTTACTGTCAACGAGCCCTTCTTCCAGGGACATTGGCCCGAAATGCCGGTCATGCCCGGAGTGCTTATTATCGAAGTCATGGCGCAGGTGAGCTCGGTGCTGGTATTCGGTAATGGGAATGAAGGCGAACCTGGCAAGGTGGCCTATTTTCTAGGCATCGAAAACGCCAAATTCCGCCGGGTTGTGGTGCCGGGCGATCAAATCGTGGTGGAAGCAGAGATGGTCCAGCTTCGCCGGAACGCATGCAAGGTGCGAGCCGTAGCGCAAGTAGACGGGCGCGTAGCCGCGGAGGCTGAGATGCTGTTCAGTCTGGTGGACGTGGAAACCGAAGAGGGTTCCGATAACACTCGTAAACACGCTTCCGGCAAGACCGCATCAAGATAACCATCCCGTCAAAGACTCGTCGCCCCAAGCTTACTGCGGGCTCAAACGATCTCGTCTTCGTCTCTATCGGCCTTGGGCTGGCTTTGAAGCTCCTCCAAGAACTGCATCGTTTCGCGGATGTATCGCTCCATTTCCGATATGTCGTCGGAATCAAGCTCGCCGGAACAAACGCCCCCGGCTCCTAAACGATTACAATCCTCGCCTGATTCTGAGTTCTCGGGATTACCGAAATCCCCAGCATCCGCTTCACTCTGTTCATCGGGCGCGGCGGCCGCGTCACTCTCACCGTCGCCGGAGGCCCTGCCCAAGGATTCCGCCCCGATTCCGCAGATCTCCGCGCCCGGCCGCAACGGCAAGTCCGG
>PUMX01000334.1 GCA_003552485.1 Candidatus Hydrogenedentota bacterium | reverse complement strand
GCAGCCAAAGGCGCCCACACCCGGCGCCGCCCGCGCGCTGGCTTGGTGGGCGCTATTTGCTCTCCGCGCACTTCCTTGTAGGCTTGGCGCACGATGCCTGTGGTGATCTCGCGGCTTTCGCGCGTATACCCGATCAGCAAGGCGCGGTCGCACAACGCATTAATCACGCGCGGCGTGCCGCCCGAGTAGCGGTGCACCGCTTTGACCGCCTTGCGGCTGAAAGTCACCTTGCGCCGCCCGCCGGCAATACGCAGCCGGTACGCGATGTACTGAAGGGTTTCCTGCTGCTCCAGCGGCCTCAAATGGTAGCGCGCCGTAATTCGTTGATTGAGTTGCCGCAACTCGGGCAAAGCGAGACTGTGAGCCAGCTCCGGTTGCCCAATAAGCACAATCTGCAGGAGCTTCTGCGTTTCCGTCTCGAGGTTCGACAATAACCGGATCTGCTCAAGCACGCGCGGCTCGAGATTCTGAGCCTCGTCAATGACAAGCACGCAGTTCTTATCCTTGCCCGCCTGGTCCAGCAGATACGCGTTCAGTTCGTCGATAAGGCCCTTGGTGGTCTCGGCCTGGGAGGGAATCCCGAAGTCTTCGTTGATCTTGCGCAACAACTCGACGGGACTCAGAAACGGATTGAAGATAAAGGCCACCTCGGTATCGTCGTCGAGCTGACCAAGCAGGGCGCGGGAGATCGTCGTCTTGCCCGTGCCGATTTCCCCGGAAACCATCACAAATCCGCTACGATTCCTAATGCCGTATAACAGGTGAGCGAACGCCTCTTTGTGCTTCTCGCTCAAAAAGAGGTAGCGGGGATCGGGGGTTAGATTAAATGGCCGTTCTTGTAGCCCGTAAAACGCCTCGTACATGCAGTCCTCGCTGGCGCCTGTTGAGGTCTTCAATGGTGACAGATGAGCATACCATGCGCCCGCTTGAGAGTCAACGCTTGCCGCGCCTCTCCGATCGCTGGATAAGCCGGCAAAGGCAGTGAAAGACGCTCGTCTGTCCGCCAAACAACTCGGATTTGACAGAACCCTTAGGGAAGTGTAACGCTAAATAGCTGCAACATGCGGCGCAATAGGTTTCTTGGCCGTGTGCTGTACGAAACGCCGAACACGGCAGGATTATGAAGGCATATGCTTCCCGTTCTCTGGATGGAGGCGCCCGTCAAGCGACAAAAAGAGGGCGCGTTATGGGAATCCAGCGGATCGGCGGGATCCACTTGTGAAGTACGTCACAGGCGGGATCCCTGAGAAGCGCATGACTAAGGAGACACATGATGGTGAGTGACAAGAGCGTGTCAATGATTCGAGTCACGTGCAGAAGAATCGTAGGAGCGGCCATGGTCCTCGCGTTAGGGGTTGGCCTGATTGGCGGGGCCGGCGTGGCCGAAGCCCAGCTGATCGATGATGTGTTTGCTGATCTCACAGACGCGCTGCTTTACCACGAGGACCGGGAGGTCCGGGAAGCGGCGGCCCATGCCTTGGGCCAAATAGGCGGCGAGGAGGCTTACGCCGTACTCGGAGAGGCGGGTTTTCTCGACTGGCCCATGTGGCGGTATGACAAAACTCGCAGCGCGAATACGCCGCTGGTGCTCGATGAGGAGTTGCACCTTCAGTGGGTGCGTGAGCTGCCCGAACCCGAGCGTGCGTGGCCTCATCAATGGGATGACCGCGGCAAGCTGGACTTCGACATTTCGTATGCTCCCGTGGTGAAAGGCGATCAGATTTTTGTTCCCTCGAACGTGACGGATAGCGTCACGGCGTACAGCATAGAGGATGGCGCGGAGCAGTGGCGCTTCTATGCTGACGGCCCCGTGCGTGTCGCGCCGGCGGCGTGGGAAGATAAGGTCTACTTCGTATCCGACGATAGCCATCTCTACTGCGTGGACGCGCAGAATGGGGAGTTGGTCTGGAAATTCCAGGGCGGTCCGTCAAATCACCATCTCTTGGGCAACGAGCGCATCATCAGCTTCTGGGGCGCTCGCGGCGGTCCCGTTGTGGTCGACGGCACGGTCTACTTTACGGCTGGTTTCTGGCCGCTTCATGGCGTGTTCATCTACGCGCTCGATGCGGAGACCGGCGACGTAGAGTGGTTGAATGACCGCACCAGCTCGGATTACGTTCCCCTTCCGCACGGCGGCGCGTATGGCTATGGCGGTCTTGCCCCGCAGGGCTACATCGCGGCGGATGAAGAGCAGCTTGTCATTGCCGGCGGCCGGTCAGCGGCCGGTTACTTCGAGCGGGATACCGGTGACGTTATCCGCCTGAATCCCCGCGACGAACACAAAGGCGGCGGTGGATATGATGTCCACATCGACGGCATGGGCATGCGCCGCAACGAAATGCTGCAAGACAGGGTCGCCGCCCTCGAAGACGAAATCGGCGGGGAAGTGTTCTATAAACTTGCGGCCCACGGAAAGCTTTTCGTAACCACCGAAGACGGCGCGCTGTATTGCTTTGGCCCTGACGAGGCGGACCCGGTCCGGCATGAGTTCTCGCCCGGCGAGATTATGCCCGAATCCCCGGAGTGGGCCGAGAAAGCGCAAGAGCTGTTGGATGAACTCGGCGAGTCCGAGGGATATGCGCTGATCTTGGGCGCGGGTTCCGGCGACTTGTTGCGGGAGCTTCTCGTGCGCAGCAGCCTGCATATCACCGTTGTGGAATCAGATTCCTCGACCGTGCGCGCATTGCGCGACGAACTCGCCG
>PUMX01000449.1 GCA_003552485.1 Candidatus Hydrogenedentota bacterium | reverse complement strand
CAAATTTAAATATACTTGAGATCTTTGGTACTAATGTAAATACTTATCTTGAGGCAGGCGGGTTAACTGCTGTGGCTGTGCAGATATTTAGCATCTTCGGCCTTTTTAACTCTTATGTTCTTGGAGCAATATTATCATATTTTAGTGCAATAAAAAATATAAGAAGAATCGCTAAAAAGATACAAAAAGCAAAAACACTAGGGACACAAGATCAAAACCTATTAGATATATATAAAGCGGCGGGATTAGAGGAAGTTGTTTTAAAAGAAGTTTCTTCATGGTGGGCAATACCTAAGGTTATGTGGTGGGCTTTAAGTAAACCGATACATCCGGTTAAGGTTAAAGAAGTCAAAGAGGATGCTCAAGGTAGGCAAATCCAGGTTTCGGCATATAAAGGAAGAAGAATTTTTATAGGAGCTATCAAACAGGGATTTGGAATACATTTGGTTGGTTTGCAAATAGGAGCGCTCGAGTATATCTCCGGATTCTGGGGCCCTTTAAAAGGAATGGTGGATATGATAACGGATGAGGATGGGATTATGGGGGCCGGAGAGCGGTTTATGGAAAGTGCTGTTGAAGAACCTTTTGGTTTTAGCCTGGGTGATTACCCGATGTTTAATATATTTGGTGATTCTACAATGACTACGGAAGAGCTGATGAGTATACATCCGATGAGAAGCCGCGCCCAGGAGCAGAGAGAAACAATTCAGGAATTATCTGTCAGTATGGAACTGGCTCAGCAGGGAAGAGAGCTTTCCGGGGATCATATTCAGCATTGGCTGGATGTCCTTGAGCAGAGAGAAACGAGACTGTTGGAATTAAAAGAACATTATGGGGATGACCCTGAAGCGAATGAAGAGGTTATTGAGGAAATTGAACAAGAGCTGGAAAATCTTGAAAATCTTAGAGGAAGAATAAATGAGGATGCGGCCCGTGAATGGATTTTCAGCGAGGAAGCTAGAAGTCTCTCCGGCGGTGTTTTAAGAGAATATATAGAAGTACAGGAATCATTATTAGAGATTCTGGAAGATGAATCTTATGATGTAAGGGATGATGAGGTTATAAGTGACTTTACTGAGATAATGCAACAGGGGCCTACTCCATCTACACCTCCTCCTGCGGCTGAAGAAGAGATGCCATCTGAAGCTGTCGAACCTGTGGTTGAGGAAGCAGCGGTTGAAGTTGAAGAAGAAGATGGCATGGTTTTTGACCCGGGCAGGTATATGATCGGCGGCGGATTAGACCCCATATTAAACCCCATATTTGAAGGGTTGGGATTAACCCCTCCATCTGCACAGGATCTGTATTTTAGCGGTCAGAGGGTTACAGCAGAGGAAATATATGAATATGAGGTTCAACCCGGCGATACTCTCTCCGCAATAGTTCTAAGAGAGTTCGGACAGGAAATTACCGAAGACGATGAGCTTAATCTCAATACTCTCTGGAGAGAGATAGCTGATCTTACCGGGCTGCAGGTTTTAGATGGCGGAGTAGTGCCGCTCAGAGAAGGCGAGGAGATAGTTTTACCGAAACCAGGGTTAGTTGCTCAGGGTATGGAGATGGTTGCGACGACGCTTACCGATATTTTCGAAAGCCCGGCTGAAGTTGAGCCTGCCGAGGTTCCGGAAACAGATGAGCCTGTAATTGAGGAAAGACCGGTTGAAGTTGAAGAAGAACACGAGGGTGTGGCTTTTGATCCGGGCAGGTATCTGTTTTTTGCCGGATTAGACCCTATAATTGAGGGGTTGGGATTAACTCCTCCGTCTGCACAGGAGATTCACTTTAGCGGTCAGATAGATACATATGAGATTCAACCGGGGGATAGTTTATATACCATAGCAGAAGAAAGGCTTGGAGACGGACAGCGGTGGTTGGAGATAGCTACTCTTAATAATCTTACAGTGCGGGAAGATGGAGTTGTTATAATCAATCCCGGAGATCTTTTATCACTACCAAGTCCCAGACAGGTTCACCAGGCTGCGGAGGCGGTTGTAAGAACGCATGATAATATTACCAGGGGGGTATCCGAGCCTGCCGAGGTTCTGGAAACAGATGAGCCCGTAAGAGAAAACAGGTTAATAGAACAGGTTGAGTCAGGACAAAATACGGTGAAAGATGTGTTGCAATGGTTTGTTGGAGCTTTTACGGGTTTAAGGGAGGAAGAAGCTGCAGTTCCTGCTGTTCACCCGGAACAACTTGAATACTATAGAAGTTTAGAGGGAACAGATCAATGGCAAGAGATTTCGGAAGTTTTTGATACCAGAGAAGCTCAAGAATTCATACAGGAATACGGGCAGGTTTTGTTTGAATTTTCAAGCCAGTATGAAATTTGTCCATATTTGATAATGGCAGTTATAGATGTAGAATCAACTTTTAATCCCGAAGCCAGATCCGAAGCGGGAGCTTACGGATTAATGCAACTGATGCCTTTAACTGCCCAATATAATGGGGTAAATAGATATGACGTTGTTGACAATATTAACGGTGGAATAAGATATATGGCTGTGCTTTCTGATATGTTTAATGAGCCCGAGCATGTTCTTGCCGGGTACAACGCCGGCCCCGGGAGGGTAAATGCTCACCTTGAGAGCGGAAGGCCTCTTCCGCAGGAGACTTTAAATTATATTGCAAGAGTTGAAGATGCGTACGGACAATATTTTTCACTTAAACCTCAAGTAGATGAAATTATGCACGAAGCTCTT
>PUMX01000318.1 GCA_003552485.1 Candidatus Hydrogenedentota bacterium | reverse complement strand
CCTGGACGACGAGGGAGAGCCCGTTATCACTCGGGCCACACGCGGCCATTACCACACGGGCGTGGGGTCCATCTTGCTGGGCCGGAATACGGCGACCTACCGAATCTGGGATGGCATTCGAGCCATCGATATGCTGCAATCGCGCTCCGACATCGATCCCGAACGCATCGGCTGTGCGGGCATTTCAGGCGGCGGTACGCTCACCAGTTATCTGATGGCGCTGGACGACCGAATTCGCGCCGCGGCCCCCGGCTGCTACTTGACCTCGTTTCAGCGGTTGCTCGAAACCATTGGTCCACAGGACGCCGAGCAAAACATCTTCGGCCAGATCGCGTTCGGGATGGATCATGCCGATTACGTCATCATGACTGCGCCCCGGCCCACGCTTGTGATGGCCGCGACGGACGATTTCTTTGACATTGAGGGAACATGGGATGGCTTCCGCGAGGCAGCGCGAGCCTACGCTGTGTTGGAACGCCCGGAACGGGTCAGCATTATGGAAGCGCCCGGTGGACACGGGTTTCCCCCGCTGATGCGCGAGGGCGCGGCGCATTGGATGCGGCGGTGGCTGCTTGACGAGGATGAGCCTGTTACGGAATCCGATTTTCCCATCGCCGAAGAAGAAGAGCTCTGGTGCACGCCGGACGGCGAGGTCATGCGGATGCCGGACGCGCGCAGTGTGTACGATCTCAACGAAGAACTCGAGGAGGAATTGGCCAAGGAGCGGGCCGCGTTTTGGGAAGAGACGCCTCTTGACGAGGCCTTAAATGAGGTGCGCCGGTTGACGGGCATCCGCCCCCGCGACGAGCTGCCCGAACTGGAGTGGGAAGAAGTCCAAACCGAACAGCAAAACGGATATCGTGTGGACAAACTGCTCCTGCGTCCCGAGCCGGACATTTGGATCCCCGCGCTTGTCTTTCTCCCGGATAATGGTGCGCAAGAGGCCTACCTGTATCTGCATGAAGACGGAAAAGCGGCGGGGACAGGCTCACAAGGAGATATCCAGGAACTCGTCTCCGAAGGGGCCATGGTGTTGGCCGTCGATCTGCGCGGCATTGGCGAAACCCAACCCGGCGGGGATCACTCCTACACCGGTTATTTGCCCGCCGAATGGCGCGACGCCACCATCGCCTACCTATTAGGGACGTCCTTACTGACCATGCGGGCGGAGGAAATCATGCAGTGCGCCGAATTGGCCGCGGAGTACGAGCATGACGGAGAGCGCCCGGTGCATTTGATGTCTGTGGGACGGGTGGGGCCGCCCGCCCTGCACGTAGCGGCTCTCGAGCCTGACCTGTTCGCGTCCGCTACGTTCCGCCGCTGTCTGGTCTCCTGGTCGAATGTGGTTGCGACTCCGCTCTCTCAGAATCAAGACGCCAACCTAGTGCATGGGGCTCTGGAAAGATACGATTTACCTGACCTCTTGGCCGTTGCACAGGAGGATGAGGTTGAGTTCCTCGAACCTCTCGACGCCGCCGAAGAACCGGTTGATAATGTACCGGATGGCGATGGATGAGGCCGGTCAAGTACCGCGGAATGCGTAATAATCGTCTGCAAACATAGCACTGCGAAGGCGGAGGGGCGTTAACGGTTCGCATTCCCCGTGTCGTGTGTGTCTCATACAACGGGTAAAAACGTATGATGGATCACCGGCGCACAGGGACGCTGGAAAGGCAGCCCCACGGAAACGGGTTCCAGGTGTCTTTTTTCGATACCGGCGCTCGGGATCTTGACCTAAGGGGGGGCGTTTCCGAGAATATGTAGGTGTGGAGTCCCCTCTGTGCATCCCTAACGCGCCAGGGGTGTTAAGAATTCAACGCCTGTTCCTTCGCGCCTATTGCATGACGCGCCCAGAATCGGTAACGTTAGAAGAGGGGGCGTTAAGGGGTGCGCTGCCCAGCACACGCAGTGTGCGCCTGCTTTTGCGAAAAGATCAACCTTGGGCGCGAGAAAAAAGGCCGCCAGCATGACACAGGGGACCCCAAAAAACTGCATTCATGGTGGGATCTTCGAAAGGGATGGTTTCCGCCGAGTGTATTTGGCGCGCCAATGGGCCGATATAAGGAGTATCGCATAACTGATGACTGACGAACAGCGAAAGACACAAATCGCCTTGGTAGGCTCGTATGTGCCGCGTCAATGCGGCATCGCCACATTCACGAAGGACCTCCATGACTCAATCGCGAATAACACCAGCGCCGATACGCTGGTGCTCGCCATGGATGATCGCCCCGAGGGCTACGATTATCCGCGCGAGGTCCGCTTTCAGCTCCAGGCCGACAATCTCCATGATTATCGCATGGCCGCCGATCTGCTCAATATCAATCAAGTGGATTTGGTGTCGCTTCAGCATGAGTTCGGTATCTTCGGCGGCCGGATGGGCGAAAACATCCTGGCTTTTTTGCGGAATCTTCGCATGCCAGTGATCACTACATTACATACCGTGCTTAACGAGCCTACCCGCGAGCAAGCGGCCGTGATGCGGGAGCTGGCGAATCTGAGCGATCGGCTTGTGGTGATGTGCGACACGGCCGTGAACATATTGAAAGAAACCTACGACATTCCGGGGGAGAACATCGCCATGATTGGCCATGGCATTCCGGATTTGCCGTTCTCGGATTCCGCCTTCTTCAAGGACCAGTTTGGGCTGGAAGGCCGGCCCACCATGCTCACGTTCGGGCTGTTGTCACCCGGCAAAGGGCT
>PUMX01000548.1 GCA_003552485.1 Candidatus Hydrogenedentota bacterium | reverse complement strand
GGCAGTTGCATGATGGACCCCTCCGAGATTACCGTAGCCAACCTACTTGGCGATGTTGGCTATAGTACGGGCGTTTTCGGGAAATGGCACTTGGGCGATAATTACCCCATGCGTCCTATTGACAAAGGGTTCGACGAGAGCGTTGTCCATCGCGGCGGCGGCATTGCTCAGCCCCACGAACCCATCATGACCAGCTACTTCAATCCGGTGTTACAGCATAACGGCGAAGAGCGCAAATACCCGGGATACTGCACGGACGTGTTCACTGATCTTTCCATCCAGTTTATCGAGGAACACCAGAACGAACCATTCTTCGTCTTCTTGCCAACCAACACCGCCCACACCCCGCTTATCATCCATGACCATTATGTGCAGCCTTATCGCGACATGGGCCTGGATGAAGAAACGGCGCGCGTCTATGCGATGGTCGAGAATATCGACGAAAACGTCGGCCGCTTGCTCGATAAACTCGAAGAACTTGGTTTGGCCGAGGACACATTCTTCATTTTCCTAAGTTCGAATGGCGGCCAGTTCAGTCCCGGCGCGGACCGCTACACGGCCGGGCTGCGCGGCCGGAAAACCACGGTGTACGAGGCGGGCGTGCGCGTGCCATGCATCATACGCTGGCCGCGCAAGCTGCCCGCTGGCGTTGATATCCCGCAATTCGGCGCGCACGTCGACTTCTTTCCTACCGTGCTTAACATGTGCGGGGCGCCCATGCCGGAAGACCGAACCATCGACGGGCGCGACCTTATGCCCCTGATGACCGGCGAAATCGGCGAAGACGAATGGCCGCACCGCTACATCTTCCAACAATGGCATCGCGGCGATGAACCCGAACCATTCCGCAACGCCGCCGTCATCGGTCCGCGCTACAAGCTGGTGGATGGCGAAGAACTGTACGACTTGCAGGACGATCCCGGCGAAGAAAACGATATAGCCGAGGAATATCCGGACATCGTGAACGAAATGCGCCAAGCCTACGAGGAGTGGCTAGAAGACGTGTCCGCGTCACGCGGTTACCATCCGGTGCGCATTCACGTGAATGCTGACTACGAAAACCCCGCGCTGCTCACGTCGCAGGACTGGCGCGGAACCGACGACTGGTACAACGTGCGCTCCGCCCACTGGGAGCTCCACGTCGAGGAAGCCGGCCGCTATAACATCAGCCTGGTGACGCTCGACCGGCGCTCGACAGGTCGCGCCAAGATCGAGATCGGCGGCAAGACCTATGAAAAGGAGTTTCCGGAATGGAATGCGAAATGGACCTTCACCGGCGTCGATATCCCCGCCGGCGACACGCGCTTGGCCTTTGAGATCCTCGAATACAACGACGAAGGCGATATGGGCCTCGACGGCGCGCGCTTCGCCGAAATAGCGCGAATCACATAACCCCAGCGCAGATCCCTCGCACACACCCAAGGCCCACGCGGCGCGCCCCTGCGCCGGGTGGGCTTTGTGACATGAAGCTCAATGCGGCAAACCCGCGTTCTATTTCATGAGGGAATCGAGTTCATCAAGAATCTGCTGACTAATTTGCTTGCGCAAGTGCTCGGGAATCTTGTAGTGACCATCTCTTTCGAGCAACTCGATGGTGCGCGCGCACACGCGGTAAGCGAGGTCCTGCACTTTCATGCCGTTCGTTCCTTTGTCGTTTTGGCCTTGTAGTCCCGTGTGTTCATCGATTACGCCGTGGAAGAGCATGGCATATTCGGGCTCGAAACGTCATCCGAGGGTATGGTAGAAACAGATGGGCATCGCGCCGCTCAGGGGAGCGGTAATCTCAGCACTGGAAAGGATGGCCGACACCATGGATAGTCCACGCGTCTTTTGCGCCGGTATGGGGAGGCGGGCCAGGATTTGCGCGGGCAATTGGCGTGTGCTGACCGCGCTCGAATGTCACGCCCGTTCCGCTTCATGGCGGACACCGATTCCGGTTCTGTGCGTTGCCGTGATGATGCTGGCGGCGGGACTGAGTAGCCCAGTCCATGCGGCGGAGGGTGCTGATGTGGCAAACGATAGTTGCGAGATCCAATGGGTGATTGCTGTGCATGGGGGCGCGGGAAACATCGCGCGTGACATTTCCGAGCAGCGGCAGGCAGCGTATCACGCCGCGTTGGCGCGCGCCGTGGCGGCGGGCGGCGAGGTCTTGGCTGAAGGCGGGCGCGCGGTGGACGCGGTCGAGGAAGCGGTGCGCATGCTCGAGGATGAGCCGCTGTTTAACGCGGGCCGTGGAGCAATCATGAACATTGAAGGCGAACACGAGCTGGATGCTTCGATCATGTGTGGCCACACGCTGAACGCCGGCGGCGTGGCGGGCATTCGCAGTGTGGCCAATCCGGTTTCCGTCGCGCGGGCGGTTATGGATGATACGCGCCATGTGCTGCTCGGCGGACCGGGCGCCGACCAGTTCGCCGCGGAGCGCCAGTTTGACTCCGTAAGCCAGCAGTACTTCTTCACCGAGCGCCGATTCGAGGCGGTGCAAGACCGGCGTGAGCAGGACGGCTTGGCGCCGCTCGAGCATCCGCTCGAAAAGCACAGCGAAGGAACCGTCGGCGCGGTGGCGTTGGACCAGGACGGCCACTTGGCCGCGGCCACCTCCACGGGCGGCCTTACCGGAAAGAAGGTGGGCCGCATCGGCGACTCGCCCATCACGGGCGCCGGAAACTATGCCGACGCGACTGTCGCGGTAAGCGGCACGGG
>PUMX01000063.1 GCA_003552485.1 Candidatus Hydrogenedentota bacterium | reverse complement strand
TGACTTGGGCCGTAGTGGGGACGCTGGACCTCGACGAACCCGAGGACAGCCGCGAACAACTAACCGAACGCGTCGAGGAAGTGCGGGATCATCCCTCGTTGGCTTTGATCGAACAACGTGATGAGCCCGCCTGGACCTGGATGAGCGCGGAGCCGCGCGTGCCCGCCGAGGCGATGGCCCAGGCGTATCCAATCATCAAGGACTTAGCGCCCGATGCGCTCGTGTACACTAACCACGCGCCGACGAATCTCGTCTCGACGCTGCAAGACTATAATGAAGGAACGGATATTGTCGCGTGCGATATCTACCCCGTGAATCCCGGCGGCATCAAGTTCCGGTACGCGTTGTTTCCCGACGGACACCAAGGCGATTTGTTGAACGAACATATCAGCCAAGTCGGCGACTACACACAGAAGATGCGTGAAGTGGCGGGCCCCGGTCAGCCCGTCTTTATGGTGTTGCAGGCCTTCGCGTGGGAAAAGCTGATCGATGAAGAATACCGGCGCGACGAAAAAATCCTGTTTCCCACCCGCGATCAAAGCCGGTTCATGGCTTTTCAGGCGTTGATCAATGGCGCCACCGGCCTCATGTACTGGGGCAACAACTACATGCCGCAGCCTTCGCAGGCATGGTCAGATATCAAAGACACGGTGCGCGAAGTGGCTGATCTGGCAGGGCCGTTGACGGAACGCACGGCGCCCGTCGAGATCGAAACCAGTCACCATGAGATGGGACATTCCGTCGACATGGGCATCCAGATCATGGCGAAAGAGCATAACGACGCGCTGTATGTCTTCACCTGCAATGGCGACAAGAACATCGCCAAGGCGACCTTGAGCGGATTCGACGAATGGCGCCATTGCGAGGTGGTCAACGAAGACCGTGCGGTGGACGTGGAAGACGGGGCGATTACCGATACGTGGAAGCGCTTTGACGTGCATATCTACCGCTTCACGCGATAATACGTATACATAGCGCCGGTTTTTAAGGCGGCGTGTTGTTTGAAAGGAGATAGGACCACATGATTTCAAGACGAACGTTTCTCGCCGCCGGATTGGCTAGTGGGTTGAGCTACTGGGTTCAGCCGAACACGCTTATACAGGCCGGCGAACCCCAACCGGACTATGCATTGCGCCTTGAGTCGCCCACGCGCCGGTTTGACGGCGAAAGCTGTTGGGTGCATGCGCGCGCGGGCATCGTTCCGGGCGCCGGGCAAGACGGCGCGCCGCGTATTGTGATGACGATGAACCTCAAGGATCTTTCGGGTTCGGACATCTTCGACGCCATGTATTCCATGCGCTCGGACGATCTCGGCCGGCATTGGACCGAGCCACGCCAAGTCGAAGCCATGGCGCAAGAAACCGTGACCGTGGATGACAAGGACGACGTCACCGCGGCGGTGAGCGATTTCTGGCCCACGTGGCATCGCGCCACGGGCAAGCTGCTCGGCACAGGCCACACGGTGAAGTATCACGAGGGCCGCGTGATGAGTCCGCGTCCGCGTCATGTGGGGTATTCGGTCTATGATCCCGAACGTGACGCGTGGCCGTGGTGGCGCCGCCTGCCCATGCCGGACGAAGACCGCTTCTACAATATCGGCGCGGGCTGCACGCAACGCTACGATCTCCCCGACGGGACCATCCTGCTGCCGGCCTATGGCGTTGGGCGTTCGGATACGTCGAGCGTGTACGTGCTGAAGTGCGGGTTTGACGGCGACACGTTGACCTACGAGGAACACGGCGATCGCTTATACGTTGACGATGACACACGCGGCCTTCACGAGCCATCGCTAACGCGATTCAATGGCGAATACTTCTTGACCATCCGCAACGATCGCAAGGGCTACGTTACACGCGGCGAAGACGGCCTGCATTTCGAGCCCATCCGCGCGTGGACCTTCGACGATGGCGAGGATCTCGGCAATTACAACACGCAGCAGCATTGGGTTACGCACAGCGAAGGCCTGTTCCTTGTCTACACGCGGCGCGGCGCAAATAACGACCACGTCTTCCGACACCGCGCGCCCTTGTTCATGGCCCAAGTCGACCCCGAACGCTTGTGCGTGATCCGCGACACCGAGCGGATCGTCGTTCCGCAACGCGGCGCGCGGCTCGGCAACTTCGGCGTGACGGATGTAAGTCCGGATGAGAGCTGGGTCACTGTGGCGGAATGGATGCAACCCGCGGGCGTCGAGCAATGGGGCAGCGACGGCAGCGTGTTCACCGCCCGCATCCAGTGGGATCGGCCCAACGAACTGTTCGAGGCCTGACGGCGCGAACGCCGGTTTGGGGCGAATAGCGCCGCCAATACTCTTGACTCCTAATACGCAACGGCGCCATGCTGTAAAGCGCGTAGCAGGCTGCTCACCCAAATCGGAGGGGTTCCCCCATGAAGCAGCGTGTGTGCTTTACCGTGGCCGTGGTGCTGGCGGCTGTCATGCTGGGTCTGTGGTTGATCCGCGACGCACGCGAGCACGCCCTGGGTATTGACCCTCAAGCTCCCGCCCTTCTGGAGGCTTCCCCGGAACCCCCCGCGCCGGGCGAACTGCAGGCTGATCCCGGGGAGCTTGCCGCACTGGACGAAACCCATTCCGGCGAAGCGACTTCTGCAGCCGCTGAAGCGCAGTTCGGCGCCGTGAAGGGGGAGGTGCAGCTCCATGCTCAGCACATCGGTTACTCCGGAATCCGGATCACACTGCATACCT
>PUMX01000046.1 GCA_003552485.1 Candidatus Hydrogenedentota bacterium | reverse complement strand
TGACGGAAGACTACAGCGCCGCCGAACGGTTCTTGGACGAGGTCGACAGCGCCACGGTGTACGTCAACGCGTCCACCCGGTTTACGGATGGGTTCGAGTTTGGCCTGGGCGCCGAGATCGGGATCAGCACGAACAAGCTGCATTGCCGGGGGCCCATGGGCCTCGAAGACCTCACATGTCTCAAATACGTAATCCGAGGGACTGGCCAGATTCGTGAGTAGACCCCAGCGAATCGGCGTTTTCGGGGGCACCTTTGACCCCGTTCATAACACGCATCTCGCCATTGCCCGCGCCGCGCGGGACAAGGCGGGGCTCGACCGCGTGTGGCTCGTTGTTTCGGCGCGGCCGCCGCACAAGTCCAAGGGCCCCGTCGCTTCGCCCGAGGATCGCTATGCCATGGTCGAGGCCGCAGTCGCTGACGAGCCTGGAATCGAGCCCAGCAGGCTCGAGCTGGATCGGGAGGGGCCTTCGTACACCATGGATACCTTGGCCGAGGTTGCCCGGATGCACAAAGACGCTGAGCTATATCTCATCCTGGGGCACGACGCGCTCGCCGATTTTCCGCAATGGCGTGATCCAGAGGGCATTCTGGCGAGGGCGCGATTGCTGGTGGTTCCCCGCCCTGGCGGCGCCGATACACCCGAGGGAATCCGGGAACACGTGGATCTGCTGCCCTTTGAATGCAATGAACTGTCGTCGACCGAGGTCCGCGAACGGATCATGGCGGGCCGCTCGATCGATGAGCTTGTGCCAGCGGCGGCAGCCAAGCTGATTCGTGAACGAGGAATCTATAATGCCAGCACTCGAGATTCCGCGCGCGACTGAGTACTTGCAGTGGCTCGAAGAGCGCCTGTCAGAGAAGACCCTGCGCCATACGTTGTCCGTGGCCGGCACAATGCGCGCACTCGCGGGCAAAGCCGGCATCGAGCGCGTTCCCGCCATCACGGCGGGGCTCCTTCACGATTGCTGCAAGAACATGACCCCGGATGCGCTGCTGGCCACGGCCGAGTCGTATGGGATCCCGATCCACGACCTACAGCGCAGAACACCCAAGCTGTTGCATGGGCCCGTTGCCGCTGAAGAAGTGAAACGACAGTTAGGCGTGGACGACGAGGACGTCTACGAGGCCATATATTGGCATACCACGGGCCGTCCGGGCTTGGGACGGGTCGGACAGGCGCTTTACCTGGCTGACTTCTGCGAGCCATTTCGCGCCATTCCCGAAGCAACGGAATGCCGGCGCATTCTTGAAACCCATGGATTTGACGCGGCCCTGCTGTATGCGGCGCGCAATATCGTGGCGCATGTGCGCGAGAAACATGATATGGATCCCACGACAGAGGCGTTCCTAGAGTGGCTGGAGTCGGAGGAGCGCTGGTCATGATGCGTCCCGATCCCTTTGCCGATTTGGCCCGATTCTATGACGGCATGATGGCCCACGTCGATTATGATCGATGGGCCCTGAAGTCGGGCATTCTCGCCGAACCCCTCGAACCGGGATTTCGCCATTTGGACATCGCATGCGGCACGGGCACGCTCATGGACCGGCTGCGCAGACAAGGGTGGCGAAGCATCGGCATGGACCTCTCGAAAGCGATGGTCGCCGAGGGCAAACGCAACAGGGCCTCCTTCACCGGCGTTGTGGCGGATATGCAGGCGCTCCCGTTTGTCAACAGCTTTGAATTCGCCACGTGTCTGTTTGATAGTCTGAATTTTGTGACGGAGTTGGCGGGATTGCGGCAAGCGTTCAGTGAAATCGCCAAGTGTCTTATCCCTGGCGGCCTGTTCTATGGAGACATCATAACCGAACGCATGGTGCTTGCCCATTTTGCCGGTCAGGAATGGACGGAGGAGAACGGGCAGTTCAAGACGACTTGGTCCAGCCAATACTCGCGCACAGAACGGCTGGCCGAAACCGCCGTCACCATCAATCGCGGCCATCACAGCAGTGTGCGTGAACGGATCTACACGCTTGACGAGATTGAATCCTGTATCCGCGATGCCGGGCTCGAATTGCTGGGCTTCTATGATGCGATTACGTGGAAGAAGCCGCGGAAACGTTCGATTCGCATCGACATTGTCGCCGCGAAACCGCCTGTACCCGTCACGAAGAAACGCTATGCGGATATCGAACGCAAGGTGCAACTGTGGCTATGCTGACGCCAAGCAGCTAACGCCGCAAGCGCCTTGTCCCGGGGATTCCAGAAACCCGCGCCGCGGCGAAGCTTGAGGGGGATATGACCCATGCGCGTCTTGATAATGGGGGCGGGCGCTCTTGGCAGCGTGCTCGGCGGATTTCTGGCGAAGGCCGGGTACGCTGTCACGCTCGTAGGGCGGCCGAAGCATATGGACGCCATTCGCCGTGACGGACTGCGCATCACCGGCATCTTCGGCGAGCATCGCCTCAAGGAGAATCTGAGGCCACTGACCACTGTTCCTGCCTCCGGCGCCTTCGATGCTATCTTCATTACCGTGAAAAGCTATGACACCGTCGGCGCAGTTGCGGCCGTCGCGCCCGTGGTGGGCCAAGATACCTTGGTGTGTTCCTACCAGAACGGACTGGGCAACGCCGAGATTATCGCGGAGCGTTTCGGCTGGCCCCGACCCATCGGCGCGCGAGCCATCTACGGCGTGTGGCTGCCCGAACCTGGCTGCGCCGAGGTTACGGTAATCGCAAGTCCCACCGCCCTGGGCGTATACGATCCCTCG
>PUMX01000335.1 GCA_003552485.1 Candidatus Hydrogenedentota bacterium | reverse complement strand
TATCGACGGCGAGAGCCTTGTGCCTGTGTTACAAGGCGAGGCCGATGCGGTGCGCGACGTGCTATACATGTGGTATGAACGCGGCGGCGACTAAGACGAGGCGCAGCAGTTCGCGCGCACGCACCGTTATAAGCTTTATGATGACGGGCAGTTTTACGATGTCGCCAATGATTTGTTCGAAGAAAACCCCATTTTCGAAGAAGAGATGACCGAAGCCCAGTTGGCTGTGCGCGAAAGGCTGCAGGAAACGCTGGACCAATTCGCGGACCAACGGGGCCGCTGGCGCGCGGCGGACAACTGACCGCGTTGCGGTGGTAGCCGAACCATAAGTCTTGTAAGCCCGCGCGGCGCGGGTGTGTAGCGCTGTGCAGACTTGAAAGGAATCCCGAGTGAAGTACGAGTACGATGCGGCGGTGATTGGATTGGGCCCGGCCGGCATGGCGATTTCCGTCATGGGTTCAGAGATGGGACTGAACGTATGTGGCATCGAAGCCCACAAACTTGGCGGCGAATGTATGAACGTCGGGTGTATCCCCAGCAAGGCGTTGTTACGTTCCGCGAAAGTCCGGCATCTCACCACCAAATTCCAGGACTATGGCCTGGAAAAGGCCGAGCCGCCCGCCGTGCGCGATCCTTTTCCCCGGCTCCATCAGCATTTGCGGTACATCAACGAGCAAAAGACCGCCTCGATGTTTAAGAAGGTGGACCTGGTCCACCAGCAGGGCAAGGCTTCCTTTGTGGACCCACACACCCTGGCGGTGGGCGACCGCCGCATAACAGCGAAGCGCATATTCATCTGTGCGGGCACGCGTCCGGCGCTGCCGCCTATCGAGGGTATCGAAGAGGTTCAGCCGCTGACCAACGAGACCATGTTCAACCTCGACCGCGTCCCTGAATCGCTTATCGTGCTGGGCAGCGGCGCCATCGCCTGCGAGATGGCGCAGGCCTTCCGACGGCTTGGCAGCCAGGTGAAGTGCGTCATGCGCGGCGATGGCCTGCTTTGGCGGGAAGACGAGGAGGCCTACCAACTCCTCATGGAGACCTTCGAAGGAGAAGGCGTCGAAATATACCGCAACCGCACGATGACGCGGCTTGAACGGAATAACGGCCGGGTGACGTTACACACGGAAGAGGACGGCGCCATCACCGCCGAAGAGGTGCTGTCCGCCACAGGCCGGCGCATGAACTTCGGCCCCATGAATCTGGAGGCGGCGGGAATCGCGTATTCGGACCGCGGCATCAAGGTGAATCGTTACCTGCAAACCAACCGCCGGCACATTTACGCCGTGGGCGACTGCAACGGGTACGCGCAATTGTCCCACGCCGCCATGCACCAGGGCATGCTCGCCCTCATGAACGCGATGATGTTCTGGCCCTTTAAGCGGGACTACCGATCCTACGTGACGCCGTGGACCGTATTCACCGAGCCGCAGGTCTCGCACGTGGGGCCGCGCGAATCTGATCTCAAAGAACGCGGCGTCCGCTACGAGACCGTGGTCGTGCGCCATGAGGACTATGGCGCGGCGATCGCCGAGAACCTGGGCCGTGGTTTTGTGAAGGTTCACGTGAGCCCTGGCGGCCGCATTTACGCCGCCACCGTGGTGGGCGAGGGGAGCGGCGAGTTGATCAACGAATGGGCGCTCGCGATTCAGCAGCGTATTCCCATGCACCGCATCATGCTGCTGCAACACTCGTTTCCGACCATGTCGTTCCTCAACAAGCGAGCCTCTGAATCGTGGATGATGAATCGCATGAAGAGCCCGCGAATAAGGCGGCTGGCGCAGTTGTTCTACAGGTTTTAGAGGCTTTTACCGAACCACTACAGCGCACGCGCGGGAGATTCGGGGTCATGCGTCTTTTGATTGGCTGCATAATGGGTTTGTGTGTCGCTCTACTTGTCATCAACGCGGCGGATGCGAGGGACATTCGTGAACACCTGTCGCGCTCGACGGAATGGGTAGCCGAGCGGTTGGGCGAGGATGACCTGGTGCTTGTGCATGTCGCGGAGACGACGGACCAGTTCAACGACGCGCACGTTCCCGGCGCACAGTTTTTGCCGTGGTCAGCCATCGTCACAAAGCGTTCGGGCGTGATTGGCATGATGCCGCCCGCAGAGGAACTCGCCGCAACCTTTGAAGCCCTCGGCGTCAGCGAAGATAAGTCCGTCGTCTTCTACGACGAGGAAGGTGGTTTCCGCGCCGCTTGGGCTTATGTCGCACTGGATTACCTTGGCGCTGCGGAATCCGCCGCGTTGATGGACGGGCACTGGCCCATGTGGGAGCGGGAGGAGCGTCCCGTACAACACGAAAGTGAGTCGCCTGCATCGGGAACACTGACGGTTTCGTTGAACCCGATCATTGTGGATCTGCATTTCGTTCGCGACGTGGTTTGGGCGAAATCCGTGGGCATGGAGGATGCGCTGCTCATTGACGCGCGTCCGCCGGAGCAATATTCCGGGGAAGAGCCAGGCGACGCCATCGAGCGCGGCGGCCACATTCCAGGCGCGGTGAACATTTACTGGGAGGAGGCCATTGTCGCTCTTGATGCGCCGTTACTGCGTTCGCCGGACGCGCTACACAACGTATTCGGGGAAATTGCTGACGAGCGGATCATCGTTTATTGCCGTACTAGCGCGCAATCAGCGCATACCTACTTCATCTTGCGGTATCTGGGATACGACCCGGTTATCTTCGACGGGTCTTTCATGCAATGGCAGGCCGATCCCGACACGCAGGTGGCCCAGCGATGATGCGACGGATGAGGCCCCTCGGACAAGCGTGAAAGGGGGTAGTGGAAATAGGTTGTCCCTGTCGCATCAAATTGAATGAGTCTTGAGGCTCCGTTTATTGCTTACCACTCACGCCGCTGCGTGTCCAGCACTTGCGCGAAAACAAGAAATGCCGGCATCGAAGAGACAACCTCCGTGAGAACGGCACGCCTCTTCCGCAGCAGCAGCCGCAACAAGCCACGGTTCGTCATACCACCTCTCCGGCGAGGTCAGCCGTTATGAACGTCCCGGACGCCTTCCCGCATCTTTTCGATGCCGAGTTTCGCCGCTTCTTCCGGCGGTTGCTCCCATAAGTCGCGGTTGAACAGCTCGAGGGATAGCGCGCCCCTGAAACCGATGCGCTCGAGCGTGCGCAGGATATCGGGAATAGGGAGAATGCCGTCGCCCGGCAGGACGCGATCCGGGTCGCTGAGTTCCTCGCGTGGCGGCTCAGCGGGGACGTCGTTCCAGTGAAACACGCCTATGAGCGAACCCTGCACATGGCCGAGCCCTTCAATGCCGGATCCGCCACGATACATATGGTAGAGGTCATTGATAATGCAGGCGTCCGGATCGTCCGCATCGATGGCGACGGCGCACGCCTGGCTGAACCGGTGCACGCCTTCGAGAGGACCGAGGAACTCGAACGCCGGGATAAGCCCATAATCTTCGCGGCCGATGTCGAGCAATTCGCGGTAGAGTTCCGCGCAATACTGCAGGTCAATGTCCGCCCGGTCCGGTGTGGGCACGACGGCGATGCGCTCCGCGCCCACGGCGGCGGCGCGGCGCATTTGCTCGCGCATGGACGGCAACGCGTCCTCAAACGCCTCGCGCGCCGGCGGCATGGCGTTCCAGATGCCGATGACATTTGGAACAATTAGGCCTGCCTCTTCGAACCGCGCCCGGATATCGGCGAGATCGCCGCCTTCCTCCTCATAGGCCTCGAGTTCGCGGTCCCACGGTTCGATGCCGTCGTATCCGGCCGCGATGGTGGCCTCAATCTTTTCGTCGAGGCTTGCGGGCTGGATCGTGCTCGTGTTCAACGCGAGCGGCCACGGGCTCGCTCCGTCTTGATACGCAGGCGCATCGTTTTCCGTATCGGCATAGACGTCTTGCCGTCCGTTGGCAATAGCCGTCGCGCTCCCCGCCGCCGCCGCGGATAGCATGAAGCGGCGCCGCGTAATGCTGTGATGCATGGCTGGTTTCCTCCTTGTTCCATTAATCCCGCATCCTGCGCCCGCAGAGCAAACGGCGCCTTTTCTTCCCGGCTGAAGCGGGCGAACGCGTCAGTCCACCGAAAACCCCGCCATCTCGTGAGTTATCCGGATCGCATCCAGGTCGTTGATGTAATCCTCGATGTTCGTGTACCCGTTGCCGTTGCTATCCTTCTTCGCGATGTCGGGGTCGCTCGAATCAAGCCCTTGGGCTTGCTCCCACCAGTCGGGCAGCCCATTGCGATTGGAGTCGATCCAATCCGGCATGGCGGTTGAGGCGAGTTCTGGCAATCCGCCCACTTCATCTTGCGTATCAATGTACCCCTCCGTCCACCACTCCGGCAAGCTGTGTTCCGCTTCATCGCCCTTTATTTCAACGCTGTGGTAATTGCATGCTTCCTTGATTACGTTCGCGTCGTGCTCGTCGCGAATCCACGCGCCCGCTTTCGCGATAACAAGGGACCAGGCTTGCTTGGCGGTCAGCGTGGCCACGTCGCCAATCTCGAAGGGTTCCGCCTGTTCATGCTCCTCGCGCACGACCTCATCGCCGGGATCCAGCAAGCTCCACTGATCCTCGACCTCCGCGCCCCGTATGTAGTTGCCGGCGAAGTAGCCGCGGGTATACGGGCTGCGCTCGATAAGCCGCCAGTTGGTGAGACAGTAATTGTTCACAAAGTTATAGTAGGTGACGGAATCCGTATCGTAATTGGCGCCCACGCCCTGATACACGACGTTATTGCGGAAGTCCACCAACAAACCATCGGGGTCATCTTCGCGGCTTAGGTAGTTGCCCGGCCGGGGCACGCGCGCCCGGTTATTGGCCCATAGGTTACGCAGAAAGCTGTAGCGGGCGCCGTGTCTGCCGCGCACCAACGCGCCGTAACCGCGGCTGCCCTTGCGATGGTAGGAGTCCGTAAGCGGCTTGGCCAGCATGCTATTCTGAACGGTCACATTGTCGTTCCGTTGAACAACGAGATTGCCGCTTACGCCCCATGTAATGGTGACGTGGTCGAGGATGGCGTGGTTCGCGGAGTTCAGGAAGAACGTCCAGTCATGCCAGTGCGGATCAGCCACTTCGCCGCGGTAATCGCCTAACCGGAAGCGCATATGGCGGATAATCACATCGTAGGTGTAAACGTGAAACATGCAGCCCGCCACCGTGATGCCGTCGCCTGGCGCTGTCTGGCCCGCAATCGTGAGATACGGGTTGCCGACGTGTATTGGTTCTTCGAGCTTAATCGTCCCGCCAACATCGAATATCACGATGCGCGGTCCCTCCGCCTCAACCGCCGCGCGCAAAGAACCCGGACCGCTGTCGTCCAGGTTTGTTACGCGGAGCACGTCGCCGCCGCGGCCGCCGAACGAATACGCGCCGAAGCCTTCCGCGCCGGGAAACGCTGGAACTGTAGGACCGTGCGTGGAATACTCGGGATCCGGCGAGGGCCGTTCGAGTTCCGGCTTATAATGGGGCCAGCGCTGTTCCGTCTCGATCATGCACTCCCGCACGCCGGCCTCGCCCCAGCCGGCAGGCGGAATATCCGCGTATGCTCCCGTTACCGGAACACACAGCAACATGCAACACATAATCCACATGGGGTTGAACTTGGAGATAGGAACCATGGTAAACGCCTCCCACGTTGGCCCGGCCCGCCTGCTTACGGCGCACATTGATGAGTAGATTGTAATCCGCGATGGGCCGAGCGCCAATCGAAAGTGATTCAACATAGCCCAATGAAACCGGCGCCCTCAACATGAACGGCGATCGCAACGCAACGCACGATCGATGGGGAATCGCTCTTGCGTCTGCTTATCGCTCGGCAGGCAAGCGATGCGTGCTCCGCCGATTAGGGCCCAGCGCTACGATTGTGGCATGGTAATATCGTTTCCGCAGCCGCATAATCTGTTCGACCGCGAGGGGATTGGTCTCGGCCTGCCGCCGCCAAGCGGCGCTATGGGATGATACGCATGACCGATAAAGCGAAAACACAGCATGGGCGCGGGCAACGCGCGCTGGACCGCATCGAGTATTGGGGCAACCGATTGCCGGAACCGGCGACGTTGTTCGTGATCCTTATCGCTCTTGTATTGATCGTGTCATGGGTTGCGGCGCGACTCGGCGTGGCGGCGGAGCATCCGGGAACTGGCGAAATCATCGAGGCGAACAATCTGCTGGATCGCGATGGGATTCAGCGGATCTTCACGGAGATGGTGGACAATTTCGCGGCGTTTCCGCCCTTGGGCCTCGTGTTGGTCGCCATGCTCGGGATCGGCGTGGCGGAACGATCGGGGCTTATCGTGGCGGCGTTACGCGGGTTCATCGGCTGGATTCCCCAGCGTTGGGCGACGGGCGCGGTGGTCTTCGCCGGCATCCTGTCGAGCATCGCGGCGGACGCCGGCTATGTCGTGCTCATTCCGCTCGGCGCGGTGTTGTTTTACGGTATGGGCCGCCATCCGCTCGCAGGGTTGGCGGCGGCTTTTGCGGGTGTTTCCGCGGGATTTAGCGCGAATCTCGTGTTGACGGCCCTAGACCCCATGCTTGCCGGATTCACCACCTCCGCCGCGGCCTTGGTCGATGAGGCTTACGCGGTGGACGCCGCCGCGAACTGGTTTCTCATGGCGGCGCTTGTGCCGGTTTATGTAGTCGGCGGGGTCTACGTCACCGAGCGCATTATTGTCCCGCGTCTGGGCGATTACGAGGGCGGGGTCGCTTCGGACGCCGACGAAGACATGGGCCTTTCAGCCGAGGAGCGGCGTGGGCTCATCGGCGCGGGCGCCACGGTGATAGTCTGCTTGCTGATCATCGCCGCGCTCAGTGTGCCGGAACGCGGCGTGTTTCGCGGCGATGACGGCGGGTTTGGCCCATTGTTGCAGAGCCTTGTTCCACTGATGCTCTTCATCTTCTTTATTCCGGGCCTGGTCTTTGGGCTGATCACCGGCAAGATCCAGCGTGAAAAGGACGCCGTGACCATGACTGCAGAGCCCATGAGCACGATGGGCGGCTACATCGTGCTGGCCTTCGTCGCGGCGCAGTTCGTGGCGTACTTCGGTTGGTCGGAGCTCGGCGCGATCCTTGCCATCCAAGGCGCGGCGTTGCTCCAAGCGGCGGGCATCGGGGGTATACCGCTGCTGATCGCGTTCATCATCGTGTCGGCCTTCATTAACATCTTCGTGGGCAGCGCGTCGGCGAAGTGGGCCATCATGGCGCCGGTCTTCGTGCCGATGTTCATGCTCATGGGCTACTCGCCGGAACTGACGCAAGCGGCCTACCGTATCGGCGATTCCTTCACGAATATCGTCACCCCGATCCTGCCCTATTTCCCGTTGATCATCGTCAGCGCCCGCCGCTACGATTCCAAGGCGGGCATTGGAACCATCATCGCCGTGATGACGCCGTACTCCATCGCCTTTGGCCTGCTCGGCGCGGCGACGTTGCTCGCCTGGATGCTGCTTAGGCTGCCGCTGGGACCCGGCGCGCCGATGGGCTATTGAGCAAGAGGGGGCAATCCCTGTGCCTTGTTCCGCGCATCCAACGCTCGGCCCCCCCAAATATGCGCCCATGCGGGCCTGAGCCATATCCAATACGCGCAACCGGGCCCCGTTGACCGCTTCGGATTGCGCAGGAATCCAAAGTGCGGTAAGCTTATTGTAGTAGAATATGCGTTCACGGACGCGGGAACAAAAACGCGTTGTTTTTTGTCTCTTGGTTGGAATATGCGACGTCGGTTCTGGCTGACACAATGCAGCGTTACTGACGCCCTAGATAAGACGCAGGCTGCCGAATGAGGGAGCAGTAAAACATGAGTATTTGGAGTATTATTCGCAAAGAAATTGCGCATAACCGCGCTAATTTCGTCATCGGTTTGGTTTGTATCGCCGTGGCCCTGGGCATCGTCGTGGGCGCGATTACGCTCTTGGCCGCCCATGATCTCAACACGGAGCGCATCGTGTCCGCCAAGGAGCGCGAGACCCGCGAAGCAATGGAGAGCCTCGAAGACGACTACCGCCTGATGATGCGTGATATGGGTTACAATGTGCTGATCCTTCACGAGGATCAGTCCATTCAGGAATTGCGCATGGAAGGCGCGCCCTCAGTGTACATGCCGGAGGAGTACGTATTCGAGCTATCCACCGGCGGGATCGAGAATCTCAACCATCTGTTCCCCGTTCTTCAAAAGCGGACTGAGTGGCCCGAAAAAGAGCGCGAGATCATCCTTACCGGGGTAATGGGGCAGGTGCCCAATTTCGAGAAGCCGCAATTTCTCGACGACGAGGGCCGCTACCGCAACCCCATCCGCGAGGCCGTGCCTGCCGGGAGCATCGAACTGGGCCATGACATCGCCCAAGCGGTGGATCTTTCCGAAGGCGATTCGGTGGAGTTGTTTGGCGAGGAGTTCACCGTGAACCGCGTTCACTCGCGGCGGGGCAACGAAGATGATATGGCCGTATGGTGTGACCTCGACAAGGTGCAGGGCTGGCTTGATCGCGAGGGTCAGATAAACGGCATCCTTGCACTTGAATGTGTTTGCGATTTCGAGCAACTCGGGTTGGTCGAGGAGGAGGTGCAGCAGATTCTGCCCGATACCCATGTCATGGAGTTCGGCACCATTCTGCGCGCGCGCTTCGATGCGCGGGCCCGGGCCGCCGAAATGCACGAGACTGCGGTCGACGCCGAAATAGCGCACCGCGCCCAGTTGGGTGAACAGCTTCAGAGCTTGATCCGCATCATGGTTCCGGTGGTGTTGCTCGGCGCCGCGGTTTGGATATTCTTCCTGATCCTGGGCAATGTAAAGGATCGGCAGGGCGAGATAGCCATCATGCGCACGGTAGGCGTGGGCGAAGGCAAGATTATGGGCATATTCCTAGTCAAGGCCACGCTGATGGGTATCGCCGGCGCGGTAATTGGCTCGCTGCTGGGTATGATTCTGGGCGCGGGTTGGGAAGGCATCCCGATTTGGGCCGGTGAATTCACCCAGTTGATAAGCCCCGCGCTGCTGGCGCTTGTGCTTATTGGCGCGCCTGTCCTCGCGATCATCGCGGGCTGGATTCCGGCAATGAAAGCCGCGCAGCTCGACCCTGCTGTCATTCTGCGCGAGGAGTAGGAGCGCGTCCGGCCGAAGTCGGCGGAATGCTTCCGTCCTCATGAGTTAACAGTTTACCGCAGCCCAGGAGATAGAAGGTGACGCAAGAGCCAATACTACAGATACAGAACGTCGGGAAGTACTACGGCCGCGGCGGCAAGCAGGTAATCGCTATTGAAGACATCTCGATGCAAGTGGAGCAGGGACTATTCAAGATCATCCGCGGGCCAAGCGGCAGCGGCAAGAGCACGCTGTTGCTGGCGGCTGGCGGGCTGTTACACCCCGATACCGGCAAAGTGCTGGTCGAGCAACAGGACCTTTACGCCCTTTCGCCCGACGAACGCACGTTGTTCCGGGGCAGGAATATAGGCTTTGTCTTCCAGCAGTTCTATCTGGTGCCGTATCTGACGGTGGCCGAGAACGTGAAGATGCCGGGCATTGCTCTTGAAATCCCGAATCTGGATGAGCGGGCGCGTGATCTGCTCGAACGGTTCCGGTTGGGGCATCGGCTTGAGCATTTTCCCTCGGAACTGAGCATAGGAGAGCGGCAGCGCGTCGCGTTGGCGCGCGCGCTGATTGCGGAACCCGGTATCCTTTTGGCGGATGAACCTACTGGGAACTTGGACGTGGATAACGAGCAGATCATCGTGGATTGCCTGCGGGAATATGCGCGCAATGGAGGAGCTGTGCTTATGGCTACCCATGGGCTGCGCACCGATGGATTTGACGAAGTTTTCCAACTGGAAGACGGCAGACTAATGTAACGCCGCGTTCCAGGCGGCGTACCGGCCGGATGCCGGCGTTACGGAAAAACATAGCGCGGTGTTGGTTTCGAGCGACAAGAAACCGGCGCGCGTTTAGTGAGTAGGCGCAATAGGAATGAACGTAAAGGAGGCCCCCATGATACGGAAGGCGCCGCATATCGTAAGTCAACTCAAACTCATGTGTGTGATGGCGGGCGTCGTCGCCATCGCCATGCCGGCTATGGCGTGTCCCATACCGGTATACCAGTACTCCTTGGAATGGTGGGAACGCGATCCCTACGAGGTGTACGTCTTCGATAACGGCGAGCTGAACGACGAGCAGGAAGCAGCTCTCGACAAACTACAGCGCATCTCCGCCGGCGGCGAAGACAATGTTCCCGCCAATCTGCGGCTGCGCACGGTCCAGTCCGACGATGAAGAGCGGCTGAAAGCGCATTCGGCTTTGCGCGGCGAAGAGCCCGAGAGTTTCCCATGGATGGTTGTATATTATCCTTCGATTTCCTCGAATGTGCGCACCCCCGTATGGATGGGCGCCCTGAACGAGGAGAACCTGGACGCCCTGCTTGATTCGCCGGCGCGGCAAGAAATCAGCGAAGCCTTGCTGAACCGGACCTCGGTAGTGTGGGTTCTTCTCGAGAGTGGCGACTCCGGTGCGGACAACGAGGCGTACGAATTAGTCGAGCGCGAGGTGAAACGGCTCGAGGAAACGCTTGTCCCGCCTGACATCGAGGCGTGGGGCATGGATGATATCGAGATCGCCGACATCAAGTTCGAGACGCTCCGGCTTTCGCGGGATAACGAAGACGAGTGGATGCTCATCGAAATGCTGATGAACAGCGAGGTTGATCTCGAAGACTACCGTGACCAGCCGATGCTCTTCCCCATTTTCGGACGGGGCCTTATCATGGACGCGCTCATCGGACGCGGCATCAACCAGCACATGATTCTGGACACCGCCGAGTTCCTCACGGGCCCATGCTCATGCACCGTCAAGTCCCTCAATCCCGGCACCGACCTGCTCACCTCGGTAGACTGGGACGGCCGCATCGAGCCCTTCTCCGAGGAGTGGGACGAACAGACCGGCGGCGGCGTAGGCGGTTTCATGGATAGCGCCGACCAGCTCGAAGACGAAGACTTCTAGGCGATCGTTCAAGGCTCGACGAAACGCCGGGGCCGGTCGCCATTGGGACCGGCCCCGGCCCCAACTGTAAGACCAGGGCAGCCAGCTTCACCAGCTCGGGCAAGGAGAACAGGGTGCGTTCGAATCCGAAAGCGGGACGTTCTACATTAATCGCTGTGGCCGCCATAGCAATTTTGGCTATTGTGGCGGTTGTTGTGGTCATGCGCGCGACCGCGCCGCCGCCAAGGCCCGGAGAAGTGAACCTGTACTGCGACGCCTCCATGCGCGCGGTGATGAATGAAATCATTGAGCGATTCCAGCGCCGGTCGGATGTCCGCGTGCACGCGCACTTCGCGCCGTCGAATACGCTTCTCGCGGAGCTCGAAGCCGAACCAGAGGCCGCGGACCTGTTTCTACCGGGCGATCGCTCTTACCTTGAAGAGGCGCAAGCCGCCGGGCTAGTCGCGGAAACGGCGCCCGTGGCCTGGGGCGTGCCCGTGATTCTCACGCAAGCCGGCAACCCGCAAGGCATCGAATCCGTCGAGGATCTCGCTCGCTCCGACCTGAGGCTTGCCATCGCCGACGCCGCCGAGTCCGCCACCGGCCGCATCACGCCGATGATCTTCGAGCAACACGGGCTGAGCATGGACGAGGTCGAACCCAACGTGGTCTTTACCGCCGAAACGGAAATGGAGGTGGGCAACGCCATCCGCCTTGGCCGGGCTGACGCCGCGATCATCTGGCTGCCCGTGGCGCAGAACCTCGTGCGGGTCGAAATCGTGCCCATTCCCATCGAAAAGAACGTCATCGCGGAACTCGCCATCGGGCTGACATCCAACGCGGCAAGCCCCAGCGCGGCGCGCGAGTTCATGGAATTCCTGGGCCGGCGCGGGGCGCAAGCGCGCCTCGAAGATCACCGCTACGCGCTTTCCCCGCCGGAACCCGGCGATCCGCGCTTCGAGACGGCGGCCGGCGTGAGCGCCGATCCCGAAGAACCGGAGCAATGGGCCGCAATCGACCTGTATTGGGTTGAAGTCGTCGACGGCGAGGAACGCGTCACGCCCGTGTCGCGCGACATCGAACTCGAACACGGCGTCATCGAAGACGCGGTGCGCGTGCTGCTCGAAGGCCCTAACGTGGACGAAGATCTCGAAGGGTACAGCAGCTCAATCCCCGAGGAAACCGAACTCCTCTCCTTTGAACACGTGGGCGGCGTCGTTACCGTAGACTTCAGCAGCGACCTCGATCCCAGCGGCGGCTCGGCCTGGATAACCGCCATACAGGAGCAGATCACGAACACCCTGCTGCAATTCGATGAGGTCGAGGAAGTCGTGATCCTCGTGGAAGGCGAAGAACACGCGCTGCAACCCTGAGGCGCGCGATGACCGGCGCAGCCCAAGGATAAAGCCTCTTCCGCTACTCCCCCTCTCCCGGTGGTTTCCGCAGCCGCTTGGTCTGTGAGCGCCGCCGCTTTTCTTCGACACGCCTGCGTTTGGCCGCTGCCGGCGGCCGTGTGCGTTTGCGCGGTTTGGGCGGCGTGGCGGCCTTTCGAATCCAATGGGCGAGCC
>PUMX01000358.1 GCA_003552485.1 Candidatus Hydrogenedentota bacterium | reverse complement strand
TTGTATTTGTGTGACCTGGTTCCGGCCGGCGCAAAGAACCACCCTTTGCCGGCGTTCCTCGCTATGTTTGGACGCCGCCATCCGTCATTTCGGTTGCACGGCGACCGCTTCCCGGAACCAGGCGATAAACCGCGCCACGCCCTCTTTGACCGTCGTTTTCGGGTCGTAACCCAACATTTCGCGCGCCTTGGTGATATCGGCATAGGTAATGGGCACGTCGCCGGGCTGCATCGGTTGCTTGTCAATGGTCAGTGTGAGACCAAGGTTTTTGGCGATGATCTCGATGAGCTCGCGCAATTTGGTGGTCTGACTCTCGCCAAGGTTGAATATTTCAAAATCGAACGGGATATCCACAGTTCGGAGCAAACCGTCAATGATATCATCAATGTATGTGTAATCACGCTCGGTGGAGCCGTCGCCGAACATTGGGACGGGGCGGCCTTCGTAGATCAAGCGCGCGAAGCGGTGAATCGCCATGTCCGGACGTTGCCGCGGGCCATAGACCGTGAAAAACCGTAGCATGGTCACCTTCAGCCCATAGACGTGACTGTAGACGTGTCCCATGAGCTCATTCATCCGCTTCGTGGCCGCGTAGGGGCTGATAGGCCGCGAGACAGGGTTGTCCTCGGTAAATGGAACGTCCACGCTGCCGCCGTATACCGACGAACTCGATGCAAACACCAAGTGCGACGGCGGCGTAGCGCGGCACGCGTCGAGAATGTGTTGTGAGCCGATCACGTTGACGCGATGATACAAGTTGGGGTCCTGTAACGAGGGCCGCACCCCTGCGCGCGCAGCCAGATGGGTTACGACGTCGGCGCGCTCCTGCTCGAAAACCCGGCGCACGGCGTCCTCGTTGCAGATGTCGATCTCGTGCAACCGGAACCGATCCGACCCCATGGCGCCGCTCAAATTGGCGCGCTTGATAGCCGGATTGTAATAATCATTAAAATTGTCGATACCCACGACGAAATCGCCACGTTCCAGCAACGCTTCGGTTAGGTGCGAACCAATGAAGCCGGCCGCGCCTGTAATGAGAACCTTCCGCAAGGCTGCGTTTCTCCTCTGTTTTTGCTTAGTCCGCTACATCTTCCACGCTATCGGGCCATAATGCGCATGAAGCTGTGCGCTATGGATCACGGCGCCGGTCTTCAGTTATATTCTAGCGCCTACGCACGAGCCCGCCGGCACAACGCGAACACACGCAACCGAACGGCGCAGAATGCGCGCACTATATAACACGCTGCATGTCAAGACAACAGATGGGAGGACAATACGCACCATGTTTAATCAACTTGATATGGCGCCACGGGACCCGATTCTCGGACTCACCGAGACATTCCAACAGGACACAAGGCCAGAGAAGGTCAATCTTAGCGTCGGCGTTTATAAGGACGCTAACGGCAAGACCCCCGTCCTCCAGTCCGTTAAGCGCGCCGAAGAACGTCTGCTGAAGGCTGAGGCCACCAAGAGCTATCTGCCCATGGATGGTTCCGCCGAGTATGGCGCGGCGGTGCGCGAGTTGCTTCTTGGCAATGGTCATCCCATCGTCACGGACGGCCGCGCCAATACTGCGCAAACGCCCGGCGGCACGGGCGGCTTGCGGGTGGCCGCGGACTTCTTCCATCGCAAATACCCCAGCGCGCGATTGTGGATGAGCGATCCAACGTGGGCCAACCATCCCAATGTATTCCACGCCGCCGGCATTGAGACCACGAACTACCCCTATTTTGACGCGGCCGCTAACCAGCTCGATTACGAGAGCATGCGGAATGCCTTCCATAACATCCCCGAAGGCGACATCGTGCTGCTGCACGGTTGCTGCCACAACCCAACCGGCGCGGACCTGTCCATCGAGCAATGGCGCGAAATCGGCGGCATCGTCAAATCCCGCGCGCTCTTGCCGCTTATCGACTTCGCGTATCAGGGTTTTGGCGATGGGCTCGAACAAGACGCCAGCGGCGTGCGCGCGTTCTGTGAACAGGCGGACAATGTGCTCGTCGCCAGCTCGTTCTCGAAGAACTTCGGGTTGTACAACGAACGCGTGGGCGCGTTAACCGTTATCGGCGAATCATCGGAAGCCACCGCAAAGGCGCACAGTCACATCAAAGCGAGCATCCGCGCCAACTACTCGAATCCGCCCGCGCACGGCGGCGGTATTGTCGCTACTATCTTGAGCGACGCCGCATTGCGCAAGGAATGGGAGGAGGAACTTCGGGGCATGTGCGCGCGAATCCGCGACATGCGCAGCCTGTTCGTCGATACGCTCAAGGCAAAGGGCGTTAAGCGAGACTTCTCTTTCTTGATTGGCCAGCGCGGCATGTTCTCATTCTCGGGCCTGACAAGAGAGCAGGTGGAGATCTTGCGCGAGAAATACGCGATCTATATCGTCAATTCTGGCCGGATCAATGTGGCGGGTATGACTGAATCGAACATGGACCGAATCTGCTCGGCGGTGGCGGAAGTATTGCAGGGTTAAACCCGTCGCAGCAGACACACCGCAAGCGGGCGGCAAGGTACGAAGAGGCGCCTGATTATCGGTGATCATACAGTAGTTGGAAGCCGTTCAACCAGCGCGCCACACAAGCCTCATGGAGGATCTTGGGCAAAGGCGGCAATCAGGCTTCCAACCACGACGAGTAATAGCGCCAGCCATCCCCAAAACGCCACGAAGCACCCAGGGGTCGCGTTCTCCTCGATTGAGCGCGGCCCCCGCCATCCGATGGCTCCGTAATAACCCAAGCCGTCGCTGAACCAGATACAGGCCAACGGGAGAAACAGGATCATGGCCCCGTAGCACGCCCATGCTGGTCCTTTGGCCAGCAAGACGGCAACGATGTAACCCACGGCAATGACGCCGGAAACGATTCTGCCCGCCATCTTTCCACCTTCGGGGCCTTGAAATCGCCGGGTGTTTACAGTTGCTGGGCGTTACGCGCCTTCAAGGCCTTCACGACCTCCCGCACATCTTGTGCGCGCTCCTTGGGCATAACGAGGACGCCGTCGGGCGTCGTCACAATTACCAGACCTTCCACGCCCACAACGCCGACCGCCATCTTTTCCGCGCCCGCATCGTTATACACAATGCAGTCGCGCGTCTCGTGCAACACGGGATCTCCGACGGCCACGTTGCCCGCCTCATCGTGTTCATGCGTGCGGTCCAACGTCGTCCATGCGCCGACATCATCCCACGGAAAGTCGGCTCGGACCATAAGCACGCGCTGGGCTTGTTCCATCAACGCATAGTCAATGGAAATGTCGTCGAGGTCTTCGAACAAAGTCTGCACGCGGTCATAGTCGCCCTGTTTCAGAGCGTTCGCCATTGCTCGCACCGCTTGCGCCAATTCCGGCCGGGCTGCATCGAGTTCTTTGAGAAAGACCGAAACTTTCCAGAAAAACATACCGCTGTTCCAGTAGTAGTTGCCCGCGCGCAGAAACGACGCCGCCTCCTCGATGCCCGGCTTCTCCTTGAAAGCCGCCACCTCAAAGACCGGTATCTCATCATCGGAAAAGGAGGTTCGGGTCTGAATGTAACCATAGCCCGTCTCGGCGCGGTCCGGCGTAACACCAAGGGTAACGAGCGCGTCCTGTTGTTCGGCCGTCTCGAGCGCGCGAGAGACCGTGGCGCGGAAAAGCTCGGGCTTGCCGATACGATGATCGGCCGTTACCACAGCCATAGTCACATCCGTGTCGACGCCGAAATGCGCCATAGCGCACGCCGCCGCGTAGGCCAATGCGCCGGATGTGTTGCGCTTGGCCGGTTCAGCAATCATGTTCTCCGGTGGAATGCCAACCCCGCTTTCCCGAATGGGTTCCGCCAAGTGTTTGCCCGTAACCACGAAGACCTGCTCGGCCGGAATAATCGGCGCTAGCCGCGTCACGGCCTCCTCGAGCATCGTTTCGCTGGGACTCGTGAGATGGAGTAACTGCTTGGGCCGCAAGTGACGCGAGACCGGCCAGAATCGTTCTCCCGAGCCGCCCGCCATAATGACGCCAATTCGTTGCATGGACTGCTTCTCCTTCGTGCGGCGAGCCAGAGATATCACGTACTCAACCCCTTGGCTTCCTTCTTCTGACCGCTCCGTGGTCGATGCCGTTTGTTGCTCTCTAGGGTGTACACGGCACGGGATTCGCGCCGATGGACGGTTATTCGCGGCTTCGTCGCTCATGGCGAGTTCCCGCCAGGTTGCGCTTTACGCCGGCAGCGATAGCTCGAGCACTTTCTGGAGGAAGGCTCGCCTATTGCGTAAAGCCCGACCGTATGTGGCGCACACCCCAGCTTATTTGCCTCATTGCCTGTAGCCTACCGCTTTCCCGATACTACCTCATCGCCACCCGATCACTTCCAGTGTGCAATTGTGCGATCCTTGCGCGTTGCCTTCAAGTAGATAGGGAAACAAGCCTCATGCTACTGTAACATGATGGCGCAACGAACGTCGGACCGCGTTGTTGCGCGGGCGAATAACCCACTCCAACGAGGCGCGACATGATCGAACACCTATGGAATGCTGCAACGAGACTTACGCCCGAAATCGTATCGCTGCGCCATGAGTTACACACCCACCCTGAAATCCGGTTTGAAGAACACTGGACTTCAGACCGCATAAGCCGATACCTTGCCGAATACGGCGTTCCCCATACCCGCGGACACGCCCAGGGCACGGGCATCGTGGGGACCATCGAGGGCGATCAATCAGGCCCCACCGTGCTTCTTCGGGCCGACATGGACGCGCTTGAGATTCACGAACAGACCGGCCTTCCCTATGCCTCTACGATTCCCAACCGAATGCACGCCTGCGGACATGACGGGCACTCCGCCTGTTTGTGTGGCGTAGCGCGTCTGCTCAACGCGCGACGCGAGGACTTGAACGGAAGCGTGCGGCTCATCTTTCAGCCGGCCGAGGAACTAGCGGCCGGTGGACGGCACATCGTAGAGGAAGGGCTGCTGGATGGGGTTTCGGCGGCGTTTGCGTTGCACGCCTGGCCCACGTTACCGGCCGGAACAATCGGACTGCGGCCCGGCTGGATGATGGCTACGGCGGACTCGTTCTGTATCGAGATCACGGGAAGAGGCTGTCACGGCGCCGAGCCCGCTCGCGGCGTTGACCCTATTGTGGTCGCCGCCCATATCACGTCAGCTTTGCAAACCGTGGTGAGCCGGGAACTGGATCCTCACGAATCAGGCGTGGTTACGATAGGCAAAATCGAAGCGGGCGCAGTCAGCAACGTCATCCCCGACAAGGCTGTGATGGTCGGCACACTGCGAACGATGGACTACGCCAAGGCCGATCCCATGGCGCAGGCCATTGAGCGCATCGCGGTTCAAACGGCGAAAGCGTTCCGCGCCGATGCGGCCGTCACTTTCAGCGACGCGCGGTACCCGTCTCTGTACAATGACCCCGACGCAACACGCTTCGTCGAACAAACAGCGGCGCAGGTCTTAGGCAAGGATCGGGTCGTAGCATTGGACCGGCCGTGCATGGCCGCCGAGGATTTTGCATTCTACCTGCGCGAGACACCGGGAACATTCGTCTGCCTGGGCAATAACCCGAATCCCGACGAGGAAGCTCCCGCGCTCCACAGTTCCTATTTTGACTTCTGTGACGCGGCGATTCCCACCGCTATCACGCTTATGAGCAGCCTGGCCATACGGTATCTCGCCGAACACCCCGGTATGGCGGCTGTGGCGGACGGTTCAGCGTAGCGCTTGCGCTACGTGGACCTAAGGACGCCGTTCTCTGCGAGGGAGAATCCGGTTTGGGACCCAAGGGGAAGCTACATGGATTGGGCCGTCTCCCGGAAGGCCGCAATCGCGCGCTCCAGGGCCGCGTCGTCAATATGCAGGTGAAAAACAAGGCGGATCATACCGGCTACCGGCGTCAGAGCTAACACGCCGCGTTCCCGGAGTCGAGTGAGGAAAGACTCGACGTCGGCCACTTGTACGTAGACCATGTTGGTCGGTGAAGGCATGGGGAAAGCGAGCCCCGGCGTTCCTTCAACGGCCTCGCGGAAGCTTTTGGCGCGCTGGTGGTCTTCCTTAAGGCGGTCGATGTGATTATCGAGCGCATAATGGCCCGCCGCCGCCGCCACGCCCGCCTGACGCATCCCGCCGCCAAGCATCTTACGGTATCGCCGCGCGGCCCTAATCGTGTCCGCGTCGCCCACCAGAAGCGACCCGATGGGCGCTCCCAAACCCTTGGAAACGCAAAATGATATCGTGTCGACGTGCGCCGCATAGTCCCGCGCGGCGATGCCGGTTTCCACGACGGCGTTGAAGATGCGCGCGCCGTCACAATGAACGCGCAGCCCGTTCTCGCGGGCAAGTTGGGCCACAGCGCTAAACCACTCGAAGGGATAGATGGCGCCGCCGCCCCGGTTAGTCGTATTTTCAAGCGCAACCAGCGTGGTGCGGGACAGGTGAACATTTCGAGCCAGCACAAGCCGCGCTTTGACGGCATCAGGCGCCATAATCCCGAATTCGCCGGGCACAGTCTTTGTCAGCACATTAGCAATGCGCGCCACGCTGCCCGACTCGTACGTAAACAAGTGCGCGTCTTCGCTGATCAGCAACGTTTCGCCCGGCGCGCACTGAGTCATAACCGCCAGAAGATTGGCCATCGTGCCCGAGGGCGTGTAGATAGCCGCGTCCTTGCCCATGATCTCGGCGGCGCGGCTCTCCAGCGCATTCACCGACGGGTCTTCGCCAAACACGTCATCGCCCAGCGGGGCGCGCGCCACGGCCTCGCGCATGGGCGCCGTGGGCTGGGTGACGGTGTCGCTACGCAAGTCTACAAATGTGATTGGCTCGTCCGCCATATGGTATGTCCCTTCGCTCGTGACACGATACCGCCGCAAGCTGCAATACCGCCCAGGCGCCCGCGCGGCAAAGCTCATGGGGCTTAGGGTTTCGAGAAAACCTCCGCGATTGCAGGCCGATAAGGGGCGCTTCGGGCTCGCCTTACGCGCTTGCTTCGGCGACGGCGACCGTCGTCAAATCTCGTTCTTGGCGAATTCGACGGCGTTACGAAAGATTCGAAGTCCATCGCCATCACCCTCGGGCGACCCGCCGCGGGTCCACGCGGGGTGATTCGTGGCGTCTACGTACGCTTCGGGATGAGGCATCAATCCAAACACCCGGCCCGTGACGTCACACAGCCCGGCCACATCGTCCATGGATCCGTTCGGGTTAGCTGGATAAGCGCCGCCAGCGAACGCGCCGCCGGTAAGTGCGCGATCGGGCAGGGCATAACGCAGCGCGGTGCGGCCGTCGTGGCGCATCGCCGTCAGCAGCGCGGTATCCTCCACAAGGAACTTTCCCTCGCCGTGGCGGACAGGAAGCATCAGCGATTCAATGCCCCGGAGCCACACACACGGCGTGCTCGGGTCCACGGCAAGAAGCACCCACCGGTCCTCGAAGCGGGCTGAGCTGTTATGGGTCAGCGTAACCGTTTGCGTCATTCCGCCCTCAGCGTCGGGCAGCAGTCCCATCTTCACCAGCACCTGAAAACCGTTGCAGACGCCAATCACCAGTTTACCGTCCGCTATGAAGCGCCGCAGCTCATTACCGAGCCGGTATCGCAAGCGGTTTGCAAGAACCCGGCCCGACGCAATATCGTCGCCAAAACTGAAGCCGCCCGGCACGGCAAGGATAGCGGAATCGGCCAGTAGCCGGGGTTCGGCAATGAGATCGTTTAGATGCACGCGACGGACTTCAGCGCCGCTGCGCTCGAAAGCGCGCGCTGTTTCGCCATCGCAATTGATGCCGAATCCCGTCAAGACGATTGCGCGTACTGGCATGTTCACCACCGCAACGGCGCCTGCCAGGCCGCTTTGAGCGAGTCAAGCGCTACCTGGAGACCGGCGCCTTCTGTTAGGGTTAAGTCAAGAGCCGGATCAGCAGTTACCTCGCCAACCCGGTAACAACCATGGCCTATCATAATCGCCTCGAAAGCCGCCGCGTATTCCGGCCCCACCGTAATGACGAACCGGCTCTGCGATTCGCTGAACAATGTAACAACTGGCGGCAGATCGCCGATCCCACTTAAATCCGCCTTGATTCCATGACCACCGGCAAATGCCGTTTCGGCCAGCGCCACGCCAAGACCACCATCCGAGCAATCGTGACACGACGCGACAAGCCCCGCCCACATCGCCTCATTCAGCGCCTGATAACGCGCAAGCGCAGCTTCCGTATCCACCTTTGGCGCCGATCCTCCGGTCTGGCCGCGCAAGCTGAGATACTCGCTCCCTCCCATTTCCGCGCTGGTTTCGCCCAAGACGTAGACGACATGCCCCGGCGCCTTTACATCCATGGACACCACTTTGCGCGCGTCTTTGAGCACAGCGGCGGCGGTGAACAACACCGTCGGTGGAATCGAGATCTTGGTGTCGCCGATGCGGTAGTCGTTCTTCATACTGTCTTTGCCGCTAATCAACGGAATCCCGTAAGCTACGCACACATCGCGCAACGCTTCGCAACATCGAACCAGTTGACCAAGTTTCTGTTCGCCATCGGGCGTGGACTCGCTCTGGACGGGGTCGGGCCAGCAGAAATTGTCAAGGCCCGCCACGGACCCAGGCGCCGCTCCGACGCACACGAGGTTGCGCAACGCTTCATCCACGGCGCAGGCCATCATGAGGTAGGCGTCAAACTCGCTGTATTTCGGGCACAACCCGCAAGCGATGGCGATGCCCCGGTGCGAATCATAAACGGGACGAATAACCGCCGCGTTGCCCGGCCCGTCATAGTCAACCCCCTGGAAAGGTTTCAAGACGCTCTGGCCCAACACTTCATGGTCGTACATGCGCACGAGCGCCTCTTTGCTGCATACATTGAGGCAGCCCAACACCGCCTTGAGTTCCTCGCCAAGGTCCTCGGGATCCGGCAGCGTTTCGGCTTCAACGGCCGGCGGCGCCCACACCGCCTTAAGATCCATTACGGGCAGGCCGTCGTGCAGAAAGTCAAGGGACAAGCCCGCCACAGGCTCGCCATTATGGTAGCACTCCAGGCGTCCCGAATCCGTGAAGCTGCCGATGACTGTAGCCTCTACGCCCCGGCGCGCCGCCAAATCGACAAAAGCGTCCGCGTTTTCCGGCGGCACGGCAAGGGTCATGCGTTCCTGCGCTTCGCTTAAAAAAATCTCCCAAGGGGCCAACCCGGCGTATTTCAGCGGACATTTGTCGAGATGCACCTCGCATCCCCCGGCATCGCGCGCCATTTCCCCCACGCTCGATGATAATCCGCCCGCGCCGTTGTCGGTGATGGAGTTGAATAGCCCACGATCGCGCGCTTCGAGCAGAAAATCGGCCATCTTCTTCTGTGTAATGGGATCGCCAATCTGCACGGCCGTGGCGGGAGAGCCTTCGTGCAACGCTTCCGAGGAAAACGTCGCGCCGTGAATGCCGTCCTTGCCGATGCGGCCCCCACACATGACAATGCAATCGCCTGCTTGCGCGGCCTTCTCGTGGCTGGGCCGTCCCGCCACGGTCGCGGGTATCATGCCACCGGTTCCGCAAAAGACGAGCGGCTTACCAAGGAACAGTTCATGGAATACGATGGCGCCATTGACCACAGGGATGCCACTCTGGTTACCGCCATCTTGGACACCCTGATGCACGCCGCGCAAAACCCGGCGCGGATGGAACAGGCGCGGCGGAATGGGACCATCCCATTCGGGCGGCGCGAAGCAAAACACGTCCGTATTCAACACACACTTACACCCTAAGCCGGCGCCAAGGATATCCCGGTTCACACCTACGATGCCCGTGATGGCCCCACCGTACGGGTCCAAAGCCGACGGACTGTTGTGCGTTTCGACCTTGAGGGCGAAGTTCCATTCATCGTCAAAGCGAATGATGCCCGCGTTGTCGTGAAACACACTCACGAGCCAGTCCACATCATGCGCCACAGTGTCGGTCGTGGACTTAACAAAGGATTGAAAGAGGCTGTGAATGCTTTCAATTCGGCCGCGTTCGTTGGTGTACGTAATACGCGCGTTGAAAATCTTGTGCTTGCAGTGTTCGGACCAGGTCTGGGCGAGCACTTCCAATTCGACGTCGGTCGGTTCGGCGGGCAAGCCTAGACTCTTGCGTTCAGCCTGAGTCTCTGGCTTGTTGTAGTACCGCTGGATGGCCTTCATCTCGGGGAGCTCCAGCGCCAACATGCGCTCCTTGCTTAGCGCCATCAGCTCCGAATCATCGAGATCGATGCTGATCGATTCAACCGAAACCGCGCTCACATCCGTTACGACGGGCAGATCGAGCAGCGGCCCGTCGCCCCACGCCTCCATTTCCTCGGCAGACTTGATAATCCAACGTTGAATCAGAGCATTGGCGAGCAGATCGCGCGCGAGCCGGTCACAATTCTCATGGCTACCAATTCCCGACACCGCGTACTTCGTGGATTTGTAGACCGCTTCCTGTGGCGCGAGTTTCCGCCCTAGGGTATCTTCGAGCCCTTCGGCCGAGGTGCGCCCCACGTTGTCGGTAACGCCGGGTCGATAGCCTACCTCGATGACATAATCGCATGCGGCCGCGAGATGCTTGTCCGCCGCGGAGACCTGAGTCACCGGGTCAGTGAATAGTTCGGTCCGGGCGCGCTCCATTTCCTCGGGGGTCAGTTCGGCGGCAATGGTGTACACGTCGATCACGCGCACCTCCCGCGCCTCGAGCCCAAGATCCGCCGCCATCTGCTTCCGCACGGAAGCGCCTGCGGGGTCAAACTGGCCCGGTTTCACCCCGACTTCAATCCGGTGAGGCATAACGCAATGCTCCGTTGTAGCGGACGCCGTCCACGTCCTTGACGACACGGCCGATGACCTTTGGCTCCTCACATGCCTGAGTAAGCGCGTCAAGCGCCTTATCGGCTTCGTGCGCGCTTACAATGACGATGTAGCCAATGCCCATGTTGAATGCGCGCATCATCTCGTCGTGTTCTACGTTGCCGGCCTCTTTAAGGAACCCAAACAGGGGCGGAGCTTCCCACGCGCTCAATTCAATCTCGGCGCCAAGCCCTTCAGGGATGACCCGCGGCACGTTTTCGGTGATGCCGCCGCCGGTAACGTGAACCATGCCCTTAATATTCACGATCTTCATCAGAAGTTGAATAACCTTGGCGTAGCTACGGTGCGGCTCGAGCAAAGCATCGCCGACGGTCCGGCCCGTGCCCGGCATTTCGTCCGTGCAGGACAGGCCGGCGGCCTCAAAACAAATCTGGCGGGCAAGCGAGTAGCCATTGGTGTGAAGGCCCGACGAGGCAAGGCCGATGATTACGTCACCTTCGGTAATACGCGCGCCGTCAATGATCTTCGGGCGATCGACAAGACCCACGATGCAACCCGCCAAGTCGTACTCGTTGTCGCGGTAGATGTCGCGCATCTCCGCCATCTCTCCGCCGACAAGCGCGCATCCCGCGTAGCGGCACCCGCGCGCCACGCCGCCGATCATGTCGGTGACAATGTCCGGGTCAAGGGTGCTGCACGCCAGGTAATCCAAGAAGAATAACGGGCGAGCGCCTTGCACTAAAATGTCGTTCACGCAATGAGAGACGAGATCGATGCCGATGGTGTCGTATTTCTCGACCATCAGCGCCACCCGGAGTTTTGTGCCTACCCCGTCAATACTCGATATAAGCACGGGTTCGCTCATGTGACTGGTGTCGAGACTGTACATGGCGCCGAAGCTGCCGATGTCGCGCAGCACATGGTCGTTGTACGTCTCGCGCACAATCTTGCCGATGCTGCGCACCACCTGATTAGCGGCGTCGATATTCACGCCGGCGTCCCGGTAGCTCAGTCTAGGGGGCTGGTTGTCCGCCATGGTTAATAAATCCCTTTATTGCGAAAGACGGTATGAGCATTACGGTACTCAACGGGCTTGCGATAAATCAAATGGTATTTTATTATGGATCCCATAAGGATTTCTTATCATGACTATTGAAGCGCTGCGTTGCTTCTGCGCGGTGGTCGAAGAAGGCAGCTTCCGCGCCGCGGCCCGCCGGTTACATCGATCGCAACCCGCGGTCAGTCAACATGTCAAGACGCTCGAGGACGAACTCGGGCAACGCCTGCTGGATCGCCGGCGCGCAACCCTGACGCCGGCGGGCAAGTTACTCTATGACCGCGCCCGCCGCATCATCCACGATGTGTCTAATCTTGAACGCGAGATTGCGGCGCTCTCGGGACAACCCGACGCCGAGTTGCGTCTGGGCGCCAGCGACACGGTGGCGCTTTACGTGCTGCCGGAGTACGTAAAGGCCTTCGCCATACAGCAACCCGAGACCCGCCTCGTCATCGTGAACCGTTCGACCGACGCTTTGCGGCAACTGGTCGAGCGAGGCGAACTGGACCTCGCCATCGTCACCTTGCCCACGCCGCCGGGCGCATTCGAGAGCCGGCCCCTTTTCCGGCAACGGCTCGTGGTTGTGGCGCCTCGTGATCACCGGCTGCTGCACCGGCGGCGCGTGGAACTGGCCGAACTCGATGACGAACCGTTCCTGTTGCTCGAAGCCGCTAC
>PUMX01000518.1 GCA_003552485.1 Candidatus Hydrogenedentota bacterium | reverse complement strand
GAGATGTAAGCGACCATCCCCACGTCTTCGCGGCTCACCACAAGAGTCGGCTTGTTGAATCGATCCCTGAGCCTAAAGGCACAATATGTAGGCTAGAAGCGTGCTTGCAGGCAAGTAGTATCTGGGGCGAATTCTTGCATTAAACGGCTTCTTCTTGCTCAATTTGTGTGGGTGATTGTTTGGCGCCCCAATATATCGATTTTGGCGGCTGACTACACCTTGAATTTCTTTTTGGAAAACTGTTGACATAGCCCATATGTTGTGGTATGGTGGGCCCGGTGTTTGAAGCCGGCACGGGAGCCAGGCCACGAGCATTCGTCTCCAAGGATGTTCACACCGCAGCTCGGCTTGGTTCCATACAGTTGAAGAGGCGCCCTATCCTAAACCCAAGTACGCCTCGTGTTGCTCCTTAGTCCGTGACCCTCTTGCGCCGAGTAGTTGCACGGAACAGAAGGTTTCAAACACTCCCCGCATCGGAGCGGCGGGTTCCCAAGGCCCGCCGCTCCTCCTCCTACCTCGCCCAAAGCGCTCCGCGCGCTGGCGATGGCGACACTATCAGTTCTCCGGAGTCCAATCGGGATCGTGTGGAGACCAGAGCATCACGGGCGCGACGATACCGCCCGTGCCCAGTTCGGCGAGCCGGTCGTTGGTGGTCTTTGCGGTCACCGTGTTTTCCTCGCCGAATCGCACCGCTTCCGTCGCGAGAAACTCGAAGGGCCGGAAAGTTCCCGCCTCGCCCGGCAATCCATGCAGCGGCTCGCGGTTTGTGCCCAGTAGTTGGCCGTTGACCCAGACCTTGGCTTCGTTATCGACGCCCCCAAACCATAGGTAGATCTCTCGGCCTTCATACTCCTCAGGGATTGTGACGTGCGCACGATACCAGGCGTCGCCCGTATAGTAATGCAGGCCTTGGTCGGACCAGCTTCGGGACGACGTCTTCAACCTCTGCCAGTTCCCGCCCAATTCGCCGGCGCGGTAGTAGCCAGCCAGTTCGCCGATCTCCGCGGGGTCGATCAGAAAATCCCATTCGTCGGGAAGGCCTTTCACCAAATCGCCGGCTTCGACGGTGCGGTGATGGCCGGAGGCAATTGGCTGACGGAAAAAACGGCCGAAGTAGCCGCCGCCGTCCGCCTCGCGAGAGACGACCCACTCCTTGTCGATCATGGCGTCGGTCAGCTCGATATAGGCCTCAACAAGCTCATGAGCAGTCTGGAAGTCGTGCGCGTTACGAGCGGCGATCATGTCCAGAAACAGTTCCATACGCTCGAAGCCTTGGCCGATCATGTGGATGCGGCGGGCGTAGTCCGAGTCGGCGCCAGCTTCGGCCTCAGCCAGTTCGGCGCCCCGCTCGATTGCGCCGCGCAACGCATCGCGCCGTTGTTGATCGAAGATCGGGAAATAGAGGTAGCTGGAGCCTGTCTTGTAGGGCGTGTCGCGGAACGCGGCTTCGAGATCCTCGAAGTAGCGCCCCATCGCGCCGGCTGCGGGACCAAAGAACTTCTCGTAGAAGTCGTCGAGTAGCGCATCCATGTCGCCATCGACATCCCACATTCTGCGCAGTGCGAGATACGGCGTGATCGGCGTCGACGCCCACGATTGGTAGATGACCTCGACCCGCATCACGTTGACGCCGCGCTCGTGCAGGGCCGGAACTTCGTTGCGCAAGCGGTCAATCTGGCTGAAGGGGAACTGGGGACAAGCGAGGTTGTTGTAATACCCCCGGTAGTACATTTCCTCGGGGCCGCGTTCAGCCCAACCGTCCACAATGTGACGCAGCACATGCCGATCCGGGCTCATCGGGTTGTCCATGCCGCGGGTGCGGTCCAAAGTGATGGGCGCGAACACATGGACGATGCGCGGGTTTGGATCAAGTTCGGGCGGCGGCGGCATCATGTGGCGGGCGTACACATACCACGCCAGACGCAGGTTCGGGTACTCGTCCTCGAGTGCATCCAGCACCTCATTAAAAAACCAGATATAGCGGCCGGTGACCGAAGTCATCCCGTACAGCGGATCGTATACGTCGCCGTCGAGCGTGCTGCAGTCCTCGCATTCGCAGTAGCCCTCTCCGTCGTTGGGGCCCATCCCGATGTAGATGCTGTCTTCGGTCGCTTCATAATTGTCACGGATCCAATTGACGGTCTCGTTCACGGCGCCGGGGTTGCTCGCGCAGATTTGCCGGAACTCGCGCTCCCCATCAATGAGGGCGAAATACTCGGGATTGCTCTCGAAAAGGTCGCGGTTCCGCCGGAATGGGGGAATGCCGTGGCTCCCGGTGGAACGCGCCTCGCCGCCCATGCGATTGCGCTGGAACCATTCATCCGGCGCGCTCCAGCGCGATTGCTGAAGCCGGCGGTAATCCATCGAAGGGACCTGTATCGTTTCCTGGCGTTCGAGGCGGATTGTGTCGGATTCCGGTATAACCGCGCCTAGTTCAATCGGCATGAACCAACGCACGCCTAGTTGTTCGAGCAACTCATAGACGCCGAACTGCGCGCCCTCGGGATTGAGTCCACGGATTGACACGCCATCGCCATCTACGATTAGGGCGAACGACGAATAGCTGTCGCCCTCGGCGAGGATCAGGTCTTCGAGGGCCTCATCCGCCGCGTGACCAATGCGCACGGCCACGGCGCCGGCGGGCGGCGTTTCGCCCTGGGCAATAACGGGCAGCTCCACACCACTGATCAGCTCGATGTGCTTCACCAACTCGTCAGCG
>PUMX01000157.1 GCA_003552485.1 Candidatus Hydrogenedentota bacterium | reverse complement strand
TCGCGGAGCCGCTCGTTAATATCGGCGGCGGTCTGCGTCCAATCCTCTGTTTGCGGTTCGAGCGGCTCGGGCCTGTACTCGTGCCGCACAGGACTCATTTCTTCCGGCCCGAAGCAGTACAGCTTACCGTCCTCAGTCGTCACGATGAGGCGCTCGTGGGCGGCCAGCTTGTAAAAGACTTCTCCATCAATGGCGTCGGCTAGAGGATCTACGCGTTTCTGCAACATCTCATTTCGTTGCGTAATCATACCGCCACCGTCGAGGGCATGAACTGCGTAGCCGCCGGAGGTGGCTTCCTCGACACCATATTGGACGCGTTCGCGATCGACATCGAACCAATCGTCTTGGAATTCGCCGGTATGCCGGTCAAAGAGCGCCGCGCCGCCGCGGCCGCCGCTAACGACCAGGTTGTCGTCTTTCGCCGCGAGATAGCCTTGCGGCGCGAGGCCGCCGTAAACACTGCCGCGATAGACTCGAACGTAATCAGAGCTCACGGTATCGTTGAGCCACTCCAACTCGCCGGTTTCCGCGTCTAGCGCGTAGAGGAATACGCCGTGCATTGGCCAAACGCCAGCCGCGAAGTAGACGGTTCCGTCCTTAATCACCGGCGCGCCGCGCGCCGCCCAGATATTGATGATCCGCTCATTGCCGAGCAGGCGGTGATCATTCGGTCCGCCCTGGAATTTCCACTCGAGCTCGCCACTGTCGGCGTCTACGCAATAGAGGTAGCCGTCGTCGCTCACGAAATAGACGTTGTCATTCCATGCAGCCGGCGCGAACCGGACTGGCCCGTCAACATAGAAGCGCCAGAGTTCGCTGCCGTCTTCAAGGCTGTACGCCGTGACGCTGTCCGTCACGTTCGACGGCGCGAAAACCTTATCATCCATCACCACAGGTACGTAGGAAACGTCGAATTCCAGCTTGCCCTTATCATCCAACTGATGCTCCCAAGCGCGCTTGGGCTCGGGCAGCTCACGCACCCACTGGAGGTGTAATTCCTCTGCAAGCGGCAACGGGGTTCCCGCGCTTCGCGCGGGGTCATAGCGCCACATGGGCCAGTCCAAGAACCCCGCTGCAGTTAACGCAGCGATAGCATCCTCGCCGCCAATCTGGCCCAGCGCGTGCGCGGCGGCTTCGCGCACCTCGCGGCTATCGTGGTACAGCAATGAGTCCGAAAGCTCGCCAAATACTTCTTCCACAGGCTGAGCCTCAGCCACGCCCACGCCAGAAAGAAGCGCAACCGCGACCGCCATGCCAATGCCGGCGACTGTTCGCGCCGGGCGGTCAAGACCAACGGTCCAATACGTTGAGTCATTCAGCATAAAAGTCTGCCCTCACTTAGTTGTTTGCGTCGCCTGCGGCGTGGCGGGCTGTGCTTTCGCCAGTAGCGCTATTCCAAACCGAGACACGCGATTCGGGTGCAGGTACGCTCTTCTACAGTCCAGTCTACGCATATATAGTTCAATTACACAAACATTCTCCTGATACGCCCGAGAATTGTTCGCCGTTACCCGCGGCGTTCGGAGCAGTGGAGAAACAGTTTGGCAGGGCCGTGATAATTACGGATGGCTTCGTCTATCTCGATGAGAAGCGCGTGGCTCTTGACGATTCTTTCCGGCGTGGAGAACGATTGTCCCCTCTCGAGCGTTTGGCGATGCAGTCTGGCTGGAGGAGGAGGCGACCTGACATCCACTGCGAAAACGCCGGCTCATCCGCAAATGATACTCCCGACCAACGGGGCCATGGCTGGCCTTGGTTGACAGCAAGGGACGAACGTTACTCCTCAGGCGCGGCCTCTTGGACGTCGTCTGCAAGAGATTGTCCGCCCACGGTCTTTTCCATCCGATAGTCGTCCATGACGAAACCGCCGCCGATGTCTTGCATGATTGATCCGGCGTTCTTGAATCCCATTCGCATGTACCATGCTAAGGATTGGCTGTTGTTCTTGTTGATGGTCAACCACAAGGTCCCGATCCGGCGTTCTCGGCAAATACTCTCTGCGAACTCTAGCATCATACGTCCGAATCCATGGCCACGCCCGGATTTTCGTACGTATATCTTGCTTATCATGAGCGTGCCTGCGTCCTCATCTGGAACAATGGCCATGTATCCCACCATCTTACCCTCATGGGAGACAGTGTAGTACTCGTATCCGTCGGCAAGTTGAGCTGCAATAGATCCTTCGCTCTGGAACTGGCGAAGCATGTACTCGACCTGTTCTTGCCCAATGAGCGGTACGTAGTATTCCGTCCAAACCTCGCGAGCCAGACGCACTACATCTAAGATTTGTTCCTCAGTTCGAACTCTTGCAAAGTCAGTCATAGTCTTGTTTCTTAACCCAAAACCAATTACATCAGTCCATATAGAACAAGAGACTTATCCTTTCTGAGCATATGATAAGTTCTCAAATGCTCAGCTTCGAACATGTTAAGTCCCCTTCTGGATCAATCCTTCCGCTGTTCGTTCCTTTGACTGCGGCGCGTTATCCAGATCGGCATAAGAGTTCTTTGTTCCCTCAGAGTCCGTCCATGCGGCTGCGAACGCCTGACAGTCCCCGATGTAGGAGATGAGTACAAACCATGGTCGTCTTGACATCTTTGTGTCCCAAGAGCTCCTGGACCGTGCAGATGTGGTAACCACTTTCGGGCAAGTGACGGGTTATTGGTTTGTCTTACGTTGACGCGCGATTACCGCCGCCAGGCGCCGAAGCGCTTCTGTTGA
>PUMX01000565.1 GCA_003552485.1 Candidatus Hydrogenedentota bacterium | reverse complement strand
TGATCGGGGTAAACTCCTTTGCCAGCCGCACCCCCAGCTCATACAGGTCCGGATCGCCGGGGGGCAAAACAGACGTGACGGGCTGGCTCAACGTCCATCGTAGCGCCAGCAATGCTTCCTCGGGCGTGTGCAGCGCCTCATACCAGATGCGTGGGAACATCTGGCGCAATTCCGAATCTCCCTCGCCGCGTTGACGCACCATGGCCTTGAGCCCGAAGATGGCCATGCCGCGTTCGTGGGCTTCGTTGACAACGCGCGGTCCGAAATCGCCCCGGTATTCCGAGACGAAGTTGACCGGGAACATTACCGAGTCGAAATCGTACAACTCCATGGCCCGCAGCGCGGCCGCTTCGGTATGGGCGGAAAACCCGAGATAACGCACGATGCCCGCCTCTTGCGCCTCAATGAGAACCTCCATTGCGCCGCCGTCGGCGAAAGCGCGCTCTACGTCGTCTTCCACGTCTTGCAGGTTGTGCAATTGATAAAGGTCGAAGTGATCGGTGTGCAGTAGTTCAAGAGAGGCGTTCAGTTCTTCGCGGGCCTCTTCGGCGGTGCGTTTGCGCGTCTTCGTAGCCAAAAAGACCTCGTCGCGGTACGACTCCAGCGCGTTGCCCACGAGGGTTTCCGAGTCTCCATAGCGGGGGGAGACATCAACGAAGTTGATCCCTTGCTCCAACGATTCCTCGACCAATCGATTCACTGTGGCTTGATCGAGATTGCGCATGCTCATGCCGCCAAGACCGATGATGGAAAGCTCAATGCCAGTGTCGCGGAAAGGCCGGCGCGGAACCGCGCCAGTGGAGGTCTGCTCGCTCCAGGCAACACCGGGGCGCCACAGCCCGCTCACGGCCAGAGCCGCCGTGCTGGCCGCGCCTGCCTTCAAGAAGTCACGCCGCTTCATCGTTTGTCATCTCCTCTGTTGGGTGGATAGCGCTCACACAACCTTGGATAACCGCCTATCGAGGCGTTAGCGCGCGGCCCCGGGCCGACGGCATACAAGCCTGACTAGTATGGTTATGATACCACAGATTGCGCCCGGGAGCAATATGCCCGCGAGCGCCGGCGCGCGTTACAATGGATGTGCGCCGATTTTCCGCGAATTTTAGAAGGGAGATGTATGAGTAAGAAGCAGAGCAACGCGCGCGACTACGTCGGCACATCAGGCTGGCATTACACTCATTGGAAGGGCCCCTTTTATCCGGCTAAGATGCCGGCGCGCGAGTTTCTGGGGCATTATGTTCAGCATTTCAACGCGACCGAGATCAACAACACCTTTTATCGCCTTCCGAAGCCCGAGACGTTTGCCCAATGGCGGGATTCGGTTCCCGACGGCTTTCGATTCGCGGTAAAGGCCAGCCGGTACATTACGCACATGAAAAAGCTGAAGACGCCGGAAGAAAGCTTGGCGAAGTTTCTTGACGGAATATCGGCCCTCGGGGAGAAACTCGGTCCAATCCTGTTTCAATTGCCGCCCAATTTCAAGCTGAACCAGGAGCGGCTCGAACAGTTTCTCGAGGCCTTGCCCGAGGATGGCCATTACGTCTTCGAATTCCGCGATCCCGGCTGGACTGATGCGGGTGTGTTGGAGGCGCTGGATACGCGCGGGGCCGCCATCAGCGCCGCAACGCCCGAGGGCCTGGAGCAGCAGCCTGCGAAAGCGAAGCTGGTCTACGCCCGTCTGCATGGCCCTCATGGCGACTATACCGGCCGATACAGCGAAGACGCGCTGGAGGAGTGGGCGCAGCGCCTAAATGCCCGCCGCGAGGCAGGGCGGGATATCTATTGTTTTTTCGACAACGATCAAGATGGCGCCGCGCCATTGGACGCGCAGGTGTTGCGCGATAAGCTCGAGCAAATGGGAGCGCGCTGAACTGCGGCGCGCTCCCGCTCAAACCACCCCGCAGCGCAGTATTCAACCCTCTTCTTCCGCAGGTTCCCAGAGCACTTCCTGTCCCGTGATGTCTTCGACGCGGACGCCCGCGAGCTGGCCCCATGCCCTAAAGTCGTTGACATGGCGCCCGTAAAGCAACACGTTGTGGTGGCCGCGGATATCCATCGAATTGGCGACGCCGTCCACGCGCATTTCAAAGGACGTGCGGCATCCGCCCCGGCCATCTTTGGGCTGGGTATCGATGTTGCGCAGAATGACTCCAGTACTCGCCATCAGCGTGTCAGGCCGCAAGAATCTCATCATGGTCGCCGGTTCATTCTCGCGGAAGAATACCTGCGGCGCCACGCCCCAATCCGACTCATGGTGGTTTCGCAGGCGGTACTCCGCCGGCGCCGCGTCGAACCCGTCCATCTTCGTTGGCGCGGTGCAGTGCGCGCCCACGTAGGTGTTGTGAATCGTGTCAGGCGACGGATTGTGCAGGAACGCGGGCTTGTTGAGCAGATAGCTTGACAGCAGCAATGAGAGACCCGCCGTTACATCCGCTTCACAGCATCCGCACGTCCCCTCGTTGAGCAATTGCATGTACGCCATGCACGGTGGGGGCGTGGTTTGTTCTCTAATCAACCCCAGGCAGTCCATCGTGACAGCGTGGCAACCTGTGTCGTCCATCAGCTTACGGTTAGCGAGATAGGTGCGGGCAGCGTCGAGGATGCACTCCTCATTGGGCTCGAGTATTTCACGCGCTTGCGCCGCATAGAGGCGGGCGATATCCCGCGCCTCGTCCGCGCCTTCCGTGGCTTCGTAGGCTTCCACGAACCGCTGAAGCGGCATA
>PUMX01000519.1 GCA_003552485.1 Candidatus Hydrogenedentota bacterium | reverse complement strand
TGTCGCGTTGGCGCCACGCTGCGGCTGCTCGCCGTCTACCACCACGTCGCCCGGCGGCAAATCAAGCACAGCGCCGCGTTTTGGGACGGTGCGGATCAGCGCCTTGCGCGCCGGACATTTCTCGGCGATGCGTTTGAGCAACCGGCCCTTTTGAAAATGAATCTGACCGGACTCGACCACGGCATCGCCCCAGATCTCGGCGTAGAGCGCATCATAGGACACGCAGACTCCGGGATTCTGCGCCAGCACGCGCATAAGGCGATACTGCTTCTCTTGTAATGCAATGGTCTCGCCATCAATGCGTATCTCCCCCGGACGTCCATCGTCAATCACCAGCGCCGGGGTTCGAGGCCCCGCCGTCCAGTTTTCTTCAGGACCGGTGTAGGTTTGCGCCCACACGATCAAGGCGTGCACATCGTCTTCCCGCATGCGCGCGCGCAACCGTTGCGGATCGCACGCCGTAATGGCCGTGGGAATGTGCAGGCCCTCGTTGACAAGGCCAATCAGCGCTCCGCGCGTCAAGCTTGGCAAACGGAGCCGTGCGATCGGCAAGGCGTCATCATCCACACCGTGCTGCACGCGTTCGCCTAGTTCGCGGATCCGCGCGACGGTGTTGTCGGCGATTCCAAGAGCCCCGGCCAGCGCGGACGCGGCGTCGATAAGCCAAGCGGCGTGATCGGCCGCGGCCACAATCTGCCCCGATAACACCCCGAAGTCTTCCTCGATGGCGTACAACGCATCCAGTGCGATCCATTGTTCAAGCAGGAGCGTGGTTTTGATCGCGCGCGCTTCCTCGAACGACAGCGCCACGCTGTTCTGGCGCAAGCGGTTGAGCGGGGTCGCAGCGTCGAGAGGTTCGCCCGAGGCCAGGCGCTTGAGTTCGCGAATATACGCGCCGTGCTCGTACTCACGCAGGGTCAACGGCAGATGAAGCTGTCGGCCGCACGGCGTGAGCAACACGGCGAGCAGCAGATCCGGAGAACTCCACACCCGGTTCTGCGAGACAAGCAGCCATTCAATCAATTGCTCGGCCGTAACAATAGCGAGGCCCTTGGCCGCCACTGCGCGGCCCAAGGCAGTGGCGGTCAACAGGCCTTCGCTGTCTTGCGCAACCATGGCCGCGTCAATGGTCCGTTGCAGCGCCGCGCTCACACGGTATTCGAGCGAGTCCGGCGGCGGCGTTTCGCGCCAGGTCCAGCAACCGGTCAGCGTGTGTTCAAAGAAATCCACGAGATCGTCGCGCCGAACACAGGCTTGCGCGGCAACGAGACGCGCCACATGATCGTGCAGGGCCTCCCGGCCCAGTTGAGGTTCGATGGCCTCGCGGCGTCCTTCCACATAGCGGCGCCACAACGTCTCCTCGTCGAAAGCCGTGGGCGCCGCGAGCAGGGCGCGGCCAAAGGCGTGGCCGGCGCCGAATCGTCCGGCGCGGCCGCTCATGTTCTCGTACTCGGCCCGGCTGATGGGCGCTTTCCACGGCGCGCCCACGCGGCGGTCAAAGCGCCACTTCTCGGCGGGGATGAATACGTTGCGCGCGGGAAGGTTGAGGCCCTGCGCCAATGTGCTTGTGGCGGCAAGCACGCGGATCTCTCCAGCGCGGAAGCCGGCTTCGACAACGCCACGCTCGCCGGGGGTAAGGTCGGCGTTGTGAAACGCCACGCCACGGTTCAACGTTTCGAGGAGGCTGTCCCGGCAATGAGTGGATTCGAGAACGCGCAACGCGTCGATCGCGGTTTCAGCCGCTGGCGCCTCGATTACGTTGGCCAACAGTTCCGCCGCTTGGCGGGATTCGTGGCGCGACTTCAAGAAGACCAGGCACGATTCGCCGCGGTGAGCGAAATACTGCACATTGGCTGCGACGATATCCCGTTCGGTTTCGTGTTCACCCGTGGCCGCCGGTTCTTCCGTTTCGCCTGGCGCGTTGCTCGTGCGATAGCGGAACACGCCGTCGCGGATGACGCCGTGGCGCAACTCGACGGGCCGTTGATCATGCTCGACGAGACTAGCGTCCATCCACGCCGCCAACCGCCCCGCCTGACCCAGCACCGCCGACAACCCGATGAGCCGCCGCTTGCGGCGCAACACATGAGTGAGCAGCCATTCGGCCTGCGCGCCGCGCTCGGGATCCGAAAGCAGCTCGAGCTCGTCCGCGATGACAAGCCCTATTTCCTCGAGGCGTTCCGGCCGCCGCACCAGCAACTGGGCCATCTTCTCATAGACCACAACGGCAATCGAAAATGCGCCTGCCTCGAACGCCCCATCAAACTCGCGGTGATCCCGCGAGGACACGATGACGTTCATTCCATACCGCCCGTATTTCGCCTGGAAATCCCGGCATTTTTCCCCGGCTAAAGCCTTCAGCGGAACCAGGTACACCACTTTCTTACGGGCCAGGGCCGCGCGCACCGCGGCCATCTCGCCGAGAAACGTCTTGCCCGAACTCGTCGGCGCTCGAAACAGCAGGTTGCCGCCGCCAAAAAGGTCGTGTTCTTGCACGGCGAGCGTCTGCAACGGCAAAAGGGATTCGCCTTCCTCTTTGCGCCAGAACTCGATGATTTCCGAGGGAAAACCGTAGCGCGCCAGATCCGTCATTCTCATACCCCGCTCCTCCTCCGTTTCGACTGGAAAAGAATACTGTACATATATTCAGTATTCAAGCCCGGCGGGACACGGCAAGTCCATGTAACTTCGACGCGCCGGCCATCGCGGCGCGCCGCTTGGGTCGAGAGCCGCTCCTTGAACACGACTTTTCGCCGCCCCATAATGTCTACACATTCGCGTGAGCGTTTAAGAGGCTGACGGGGGGCCGAGGCGCGGCCTCGGCTTATGTCAATCCGGAGAAAGGAATACGAAGATGAGCTTCACCCGTGTACTCGCACTGCTGAGCGTCATTCTACTGGGCGGTTTCGTAGCCCATGCGGATCTGGGCCCCGAGGACGGAGGCGCGAGACCACAACATGAGGCCGCGGAGGTTTTCGAGCCCATCGACTTGCATGTCCATGGCGGCTCGATTGCGCAACTACCGAACGGCGATTTCATGGCGTGCTGGTTCGAAGGAACGGGAGAACGCTGGGCCGACGACGTCCTCATCCGCGGCGCACGGCTGCGGCAGGGCGAGTCAGACTGGAGCGACCCCTTCGATCTCGCGAACACGCGGGGCTTTCCCGACATCAACCCCGTGCTTTTTGTTGACGGCCAAGAGCAGCTCTGGCTGCTGTGGTACACGGTGCTGGCCAACCAATGGGAAACTTCGCTGCCAAAGTACCGCATCAGTACAAACTACATGATGGACGAAGGCCCGCCGGAATGGGACTGGCAGGAGGTCCTGCACGTTAAGCCCGGCGACAGCACCGAGCGCGGCATCCAGCCCGGCGACCGCTTCGTTGAAGCCGTGAAACGGAAGACCGATGAATACACGGCGTATCTCGACGAGATCGGTTCTTTCATTCCGGGCGGCGAGGATACGCGCGGCAGCGAGGCCTGGTGGAATATGCGGGTCGAAAGCATGCTGCATCGCGCCAAGGGAAAAGATCTCGTGCGATCGGGCCGCATCTACGACGAAGACGGCTCCTACGAGAGCGCGGACCTCGGCTATCCGCTTATGCGCCGCATCGGCTGGCAGACGTACAACAAGCCAGTGATTCTCGATAATGGCCGAATGATTGTGCCGTTGTATTCCGATGGGTTCTGGTTTTCTTTGAAAGCGATTACGGAGGATTGGGGCGAAACGTGGAGTTTTAGTGAACCCATCATCGGGAACAGCAACATCCAGGCGGCCACGGGCGTGGGTGAGAATAATCGGCTCGTGACCTACTTTCGTGACAATGGGCCGCCGCCAAAGCGTATGCACATGAGCGAGTCCACCGACGGCGGCGAAACATGGAGTCCCGTGACGTACTCCGACCTGCCGAATCCCGGGAGCGGCGCCGACTTGGTTACGCTGCGCAACGGCCATTGGCTCATGGTCTACAACGACACCGAGAGCGGCCGCCACAGCTTGGCTGCGGCCATCTCGACGGACGAGGGCGAAACCTGGCGCTGGCGGCGCCGGCTCGAGATCGATCTTTCCGAGGATCCCACCACCAGCCACTATCCCGCCGTCATTCAGAGCGACGACGGGATGATCCATGTGGTGTACAGCCATTTCTACAACGGTAGCCCCGGCCGCAACCGGACCATTAAATGGGCCCGTTTCAACGAAGCATGGGTGCGCGAGGGCGAGCCCGGTTTCGCCATGCGCCAGGATGTCTATGAAGACATCGAGGACGAGTCGCCCGGCGGGTCTCACGTCGCGTCGATCACTGAGCTGTCCGATGGAACGCTCTTGTATTCCTTTAACGGCGTGCATTACGAGGGGCCAACGGTAGAGACCAAGTGGGGCGAAAACCCGCCGTACCGCGCCTATGTCTCCCGCTTGGAGCCCGACGCCGACACATGGACTGAACCCGAACTGTTCCCTCGCGACGATGCAGTCGATATCCACAACACCGTGCTCTGGTATAACGGCGACGGGAAGGTGTTCATGTTCTACACGACGCTGGAAGGCATGGACCACGACGACTCGACCTTAGACCTTATTACGTCGACCGACGGCGGGCGGACCTGGTCCGAGCCGCGCAGCATCCGCGACGAATGGGGCTGGATGTTCGGCACGAAGCCCATCCGCATGAGCAACGGCGAGGTGTTGTTGCCCGTGTATAAAGAAGAGGGCCCCGGCGGCGTGGGATTCATGGTGAGCGACGACGATTTCGAGACGTGGGAAGTCTACCCCGAGGATCCCAACGACTGGCCCATGCCCGGCATCATGGCGGCCGTCGTCGAACTTGACGATGGCGAACTGATGGCGTACCTGCGCGCATCGCGCATGACTCTCGAAATCCGCTCCTCGGATTACGGACGCACGTGGACGGATCCCGAGCCGACAGACCTGCCCAACCCGTGGGCGCGCGTGGCGCTGATCAAGCTGGACAGCGGCAATCTGCTGATGGCCCACAACCCGACGCCCACTTCACCGCGCACGCCGATGCGGCTGTCTTTGTCGGAAGACGGCGGCGAGACATGGCCGTACTGGGTCGAAGTCGAGACACAACTCGATGGGCGGCACGATTACCCGTATCTGTTCCAGGCTTCCGACGGCCGCATCCATTTGGGCTACTCGCACAACGATAAGAGCAACATGCGTCACGTAGTCTTTGATGAGGATTACGTACGTTCGGGCCAGTTCCTCTTCTCGGATCCCTCGTACAGCATCGCCACATTCGAGGACGGCGAATTCACGATTACACCGCGGTAAGAAGACATTGCAGCAGGCGGCGGTCCCAGGCCGCTCTTGGGGCCGCCGCTCCCTCGACCGGCAAGAGGCGCTACACGCCTTGCCCGCTCATCTGCTGACGGAACCGGCGCCATGCGCGTTCCGCCAGCGGTTGGCGCGATGATGTGACGAGGTCGATATTGAGCGCCTTGCAAAGCGCGCCAAGCGCCTGCGCTTCAAGCGATGGAAACGCCGAGATGGCCGCGGGGCGGGTGCGCAGCTTTTCCATGAGCGTCAAGAGAAACGCGTGTAATTCGGCGGGCCATTGGTCAAACTCGCATGTGGCCGCGTCAAGCAGCGTATTCCGCGTGGCGTCTACCGCCATCAACACCACGGGATGATAAGGCGCGCCGTGTATGGGCGCCGGCTCGGCGGCGACGAGCGACACGGGCTGCGCCAGCACCTCCCACATTTCGGCGCCCTGCTCGACGTTTGCCTCGATACGGCGCACGGCAACCTGATCGAGCGGCGTGGACGGGACATCCGGCCCGGGAAATGCGGGAACCGCCCATGTGTCAACCCACTCCGGGGATTCGCCGCCACAAGCGCGCAGCCTGCGGATGAGCACATGTTCTTCCGCGCCCGCATCAGGCATCACCAGGCCCTCACTGCCATAACTGCGGGGCAATACGGCCAGCGCCTGTTCCAACACGACGGCAAGAAACCGGCCGTCCTCGCGCGAAAGGCTCCACGGGGCATACCCCATGGCTTTGGCGCGAAACACCGGGTAAACGCCGCTGGGCTCCAGCGCCCAATCGAGCTCCCGCAGCAGCGCGCGGTCGTTCGAGGTCAAGCGATCCGCGGGCATCCACGCAATCGAAAGGAACTGTTGCGCCGCATTCGGATCGAGAAACGGCCCGGCGGCGGCGTTGTTGGCGGCCTGATTCAGCACGTCGCGCCACACACCCAGCCCCACTTCGCCGCGCAACACTTTGACCAACACGTCGTCCTGCCCGCTCCCATGGCGCTGGAACAGGCAATAGCCGATCTCGCCGGTCACGGGGTCCTCTACGCCAAAGGGATAGGCGGCATGCTGGTTGGACCAGGGGTCGCTCTCATGGATAGCCAGCGCGGCGTCAATAATCGTGCGCCATAGCGGTGGGGGCGGTCCGTCCTCGAAAAGCAGGGGAGGATTGTTCAACTCCATGGTGACAAACCTTTATTTGGAATAGCGGCTCTGACAAACGCCGGCGATCTTCCATGGCCGCGCCGCAGGGCGCTAAAGAAACGGCATCCTCCGTTCTCCCCGATGGGATCACGAGAGGATGCCGTCTGTCCCTGGGCGTCAAGCCGCAAACTCAGCGGGCGCCAGTCTTATTGTTCCTCGACTACGAAAGGCTCCCTGTATTCGCGGCGGACGTAGGCGCGCGCCTCGTGCGTGTCATGTTCGCCGGCGGGATAGCCGCTTTCCGGATCAAATTCGATAGCCGGCAGTACGCGGAAATCCTCTTCGGCCAGATCGACTTCGTTCAATTGAAGATGCTCGAAGAACGCGTCGACGGTGTCATGCCAAGGCTCGAAATCAGGCCCCATCTCCTGGAGCTCTTCCGCGGTCATGCCGCCTTCCCGGCGCTCGGCGAGGTGATATGCCAGGTTCGCGACGTGGCAGAACGCGTTCGACCAAAAGACGGTCCCAACTTCAGCATTTAGATCGTGGGGGTTCCCCGAGCGAATCGCATCGATGAAGTTCTGGTGATGCCCGTCGCCGCGATCTCCGCTGAACTCGCGAATCTCGTTGCCGTCATTGTCGTACGCGGCGCCGCCGCCCCGTCCGCCAACATAGTAACCGCCTTCGCACTGAATTAGATACCCGGAACCGCCGCGCCGGATGGGGAACGGTCCCGCCTCGGCCATGTTGCGCAGCCCAAACATGATGGGACACACATCGGTTTCGAAGTAGCTGATGAACGTGTTCGGGGTGTCGCCCGCGTCGTTCCAGCGCAGGCGGCCGCCGGCGCACAGGCCGCGCCGCGGCAGCACCGGCGCATCACGCAGGGCGACGTTATAGGCGTCGTCCACGATATGGGGACCCCAGTTGCCGATTTCGCCGGAGCCCGTATTGAAGTTCCAGTGCCAGTCGTATTGAACCTCGTCGCGGTAGATGGGTTCGATCTGCGCGGGGCCATGCCACAGATCCTGGTCGATATGATCCGGCCATTGCTTGGGCTCGTCCCTCAGGCCAATTGGTTCACGTGTGCCCGAGCGGCCCATCGTGATCCATTGCATGGCGCCCAGTTCGCCGGTATCGAGAAAATCCTTGATCTCGGCTTGCATGGGATCCGAACGCTGTTGCAGCCCAACCTCAACGATTCGGTTGTGCTTGCGAGCCGCATGAACCACCTGGTGATTTTCCCAGATGTTGTGCGCATAGGGCTTCTCGAGGTAGACGTCTTTACCGGCTTCCATGGACCAAATCGCCATCAACGCGTGCCAACAGACAGGGCCGGCAATAACGACAGCGTCCACGTCGTCGCGCTCGAGCATGTCACGGAAATCCGCATACGTATCGGCCTCGGGAACGCTTTCGTTGGCGCGCGCCAGCCGCTCTGCATCTGGCTCAGCCAGGGCGACAATGCGCACTCCGTCGAGCTGGTAGAATCGGTTTCCAAGATTGTTGCCCTGGCCGCCCAGGCCAATGATGCCCAAGCGCACGTCTTCGTTAGCGCCTAGCACCCTTTGTGTGGGCAGGGCTAGCGCCGCGCCCGCCGCCAGCGAACCTTTAAGGAATTGACGGCGCGAAAAATTTGTCATGGTGGATTCCTCCTTAATGTTGTGCTTCTATTTCAATGGCCGGCCATGTGCTGGCGCTTTTTATGCTGCAATAATAAGGGCTATACATCCAGCCGCTCCCCCTATGCTACCCACCAAGCGCCGCTGGTACAAGTTTCTGTCCGCCGGCTTCATGGTTGCGGTTGCTCGCCGGCAGGGTTGTAACGAAGGGGCGGCATATGCAAACTGGCGGACCAGTCAACCCGTCCTTACGCTCTTAAACACCGGAGTGCTCGCTTTTGTTGGAAGGATTCATATTACCCGGCGTGCCGGCGCCGCTGTTCTGGTGCTTTGTCGGGGCGGCCATCATCATTCAAGGAATCAGCAAGTCCGGCTTTGCCGGGGGCGCGGGCATCCTCTCGCTGCCCCTGATGATGCTGGTGATGTCGGTCGAACGCGTCGCCGCCACGCTGCTGCCTTTGCTGATCCTGTGCGACATGAACGCCATCTATCACCACTGGTCCAATAAGCGCTGGCGCTCCATCATGTCGGTGTATCTGCCGGCCATCATCGGCATTCTACTGGGCGCGTGGGTGTGGTGGTATGTCGGCCGGGAAGGCGTGCAGCAATATGAGAGTATGATTAAACGCTTCGTTGGCGTCATCGCCATTGTTTTCGCGTTGTACATCGTGGGCCGGGAATCAGCCTTGACGTGGGCGACCCGGTACCGGCCCGGCGCGAAAACCGGCGCCGCCGCGGGCGTCACGGCGGGCTTCTGCTCGACCATAGCCCACGCCGCCGGCCCCATCGTAAGCCTTTATCTGTTCACGCAAAACCTCGGCAAGACTCTCTTCGTCGGGACCGTGGCGTGGACGTTCACCCTCATCAACCTCACCAAGCTTCCGTTTTACGTTTACGTCGGATTGATCGAGCGTTCCGTCCTGTTGTTTGGCCTCTGGGTCGTATGGCTGATCCCGGTGGGATCCTATCTTGGGCATTGGATGCATCACCGCGTTTCCGAGCGCCGTTTCAACCGGGTTATCCTTGTGCTTACCGTTCTGGCCGCGATTCAGCTTCTGTTCGACATTAACGTTATCCATGTAGTGCTCGAACGAATTGCGCCCGCTAAGGTCTAAGGATACACATCCCGCCATCAAGCTCGTATTGGATTAGGATTCTCGGTAAACTGCGGCGCCGCGAACGGCCGGGCCGGGGCTCGGCCTCTTGTATATGGAACTCCTTCCCTCGTGTTGCGGCGCGCAGCGGGCGCATGGAATAATGAGCGTTTTCTGCGGAGGAGGCGCTTCTGCTGTCTATACAAATCACTGGGGGTTCAGAATGACTAAGCCATACAAAGTACACATCATATCGAATACGCACTGGGATCGGGAATGGCTCCATAATTTTCAAGAAACGCGAATGAAGCTGATAGAATTCTTCGATTTGTTGCTCGAGGTGCTCGAAACCGAGCCTTCTTATCGTTCCTTTGTGCTTGATTCGCAGGCGGTCCCCGTCGAGGACTATCTTGCGGTGCGTCCGGAAAACACAGCGCGAGTGCGCAAGCAAGTGGAAGCCGGCCGTTTACTGATCGGGCCCTGGTATACCTGCCCGGAATGCTTCGAGGTGAACGGCGAATCGCTGGCGCGTAACCTGCTCATGGGGCACAAAGTGGCTGCCGCCTTCGGTCACGTGATGAAGGTGGGCCATACGCCGTTTTCTTACGGGCAAAACTCGCAGATGCCGCAGTTATACGCGGGCTTCGGCATCGACACGATTCTGTTTTACCACGGCGTTAGCCATGACGTTACGCCGAACGAGTTCATCTTCGAAGGCGCCGACGGCACACGTATCTTTGGGTCGCAGATGAGCAGCATGGCCCGCTATAACTTCTATCACCACGTATACCGGCCGGCGGTAATAGGCAAGACGATTGCGGAGCGGGAATACGAGTGGCGCGAAGGCGGCATGCCGTTTCACCGTAGCTCGCCTGGGCAGGCTTCGCAGCACTACCAATTGCTGGCGCCCCCGCGCACGGTCGACCCGGAACGGCTGGCCGAGTCGGTGCGAATGCTGCGTGAGACGGAGCGGCGCACCGCGACGACGCGTCACTTGACGTTCATGATGGGCCATGACAGCAGCGTGGCCGATCCGCTCGAAAAGGAAATCATCGAGCTCACCCGCCAAACGCTCACCGAGGATGAAGTCGTCCACGGCCACTATGAAGAGATGATGGCCGAGATCAAGGCGGAAGTGGACTGGGACAATCTGCCGGTGTTGCGGGGCGAGCGGCGCGTACCCAAGCTGATGCCGGTCGCGCTGCATATGTACAGCGACGTGCTGTCGAGCCGCACCCGAATGAAGAACCGCAGTTCCCAGGCCGAGTACCTCATTCAGCGGCGCGCCGAGCCGTTCTCCGTCGCGGCGGCGCAGACGGGCGCGGCGTATCCCGAGGCGTTGTTCGAACTCGCCTGGAAGACGATGCTTCAGTGCCACGCGCACGACAGTATATCCGGGAGCGGCGTAGACGCCATCGAAGAAGACATGATGAACCGGTTGCGGCAGGTGCTGGATATCGGCGAGGGCGTGTATACACGCTCGCTGGCCACCCTGCAGCAGCAGATAGACAACAGCGCATTGCCCGATGACGCCGTTGTTGTCACTGTCTACAATCCCTCGCCGCGAACGCGCTCGGAAGTAGTGAGCGCCGTGGTGGATCTGCCCTGGGAGGGCCCCCGGCCGCGCGGACAGTTCACCATGCGTGACGCCGCCACCGGCGAAACCGCGACGACGCAGCTCACGGCGCGCAAACCGCAATGGGCTGTGGTGGATCACGCGTTTGACGCGCCTTCCATGATGCGCAGCGAACGCTTCACCATCCAGTTCGAGGCCAGGGCCGTGCCGGGCTTGGGCCACGCTACGTTCGTTGTCGACCGGCAGGGCAAATTTGCTCAGGGCAGCCTCGTGACAGCCATGAACACCCTCGAAAACGAATATCTGATTGCGGCGTTTAACGACAACGGCACGCTCGACTTGCACGATAAGGAGAGCGGTGTTACGTATGAATGCATCCACTATTTCGTCGACGACGGCGAAGGGGGTCACGCATGGATGCATCAGCGCCCCGCTGTTGACCGCGCTGTAGACAGCCGAGGTTTCCCCGTCACGATCGCGCTCGAGGAGGAGGGTCCGCTACTGGCGCGTTACCGTGTGGAATATCGTATGCGCGTTCCCTCGGGCCTCGACGAAAACGGCGGCGAACCGTGGCAACGGCTTGACGGCGTGGGCAACCAGGCGTCCCGCGGCTCAGTCGAACGCGACTTAACCATCGTATCGCGGTTTACGTTGCGCCGTGGCGCGCGCGCGCTCGAGGTGGAGACCACCTTTGACAACACGGCCACATGCCACCGGTTACGAGTGCTCTTGCCCACCCATCGCTCGGGAACACATTGCCACGTCGAAAGCGCCTTCGACGTGGTCGAGCGGGAAACGGTTTTCGGCGAGGACAGCGTTTGGGAGGGGGCTCGGGGCGTTACATTTCCCATGCAGCGTTTCGTGGACGTAAGCGACCATGAGGGCGGAATCGCCTTTGTCAGCCAGGGCCTGCGCGAATACGAAGTCACGCAAGGCGCCGACCGGTGCATCGCTGTGACGCTGCTGCGCGCCTATGAGATCCACTTGGCCACGGTCAGCGCACGCTGGGAAAGCCATCCGGAGATGACGCTGTCTCAGGCGCCGGGGGTCCACACGTTCGAGTATCGCATTCACCCACACGCCGGCCCGTACGACGCAGGCGGAGTGTTGGAGACAGCGGACAGCGTGGCGGCCCCGCTCGAACCCGTGCAGTCCGGCGTCAGCCACGGTGACTTGCCGCAGCGGCATGGCTTCCTCGAAATCGAGCCCGCCACCATACAGCTTAGCGCGTACAAACGCGCCGAAAACGGCCGGGGATGGATTCTTCGGCTCTACAATCCGTGCGAGCGGGAGACCTCATGCACGATCACGGCGCAGCCGATAAACCGCGCATCCACGGCCGCGCTCGATGAGACGCCGGAGCAAGAACTCCCGGTCAAGGACGGCCGCGTCTCATTGACGATTGCTCCGAAGAAGATCGTCACGCTGCTTCTTGAGCAGTAGATCAGCCTTTACGCCGCAACGGCAATGGTTACCAAGCACCGATTCGAAGATACCGGCGCCTTCGGTTTGGAAGACATCGGTGGGCTGTACATAGCCGGTGGCTATAGACCCTAGCAACGTATGCCCAAGGTAAGCCTGGATGGCGCCAAGCAACGGCAGAGATGCGCCGGTTAGGTGGCGGTGTAGAAAGCGAAGTTGTGCTTTCTGACCCGATCCGGTTTCCCACGGGCCTTCCTTCGGGGCTTGACGCTTAAGTCAGACCAATACCGCTTTGGCCCGTTTACAAGAAATCCTCGAGCCGTTCGTAGTTTTTGCGGGCGAGACCGTTTTCGTTGTAGGGCGTGGCCCCGTTGGTGCGGTCGAGGATGTCTTGGTCGATGTAGATTTCGTTGTGCGGCTTG
>PUMX01000345.1 GCA_003552485.1 Candidatus Hydrogenedentota bacterium | reverse complement strand
CTACGCACGCTCTGACGTATAACCTTGATCTGGCGAATGGCCCTGACGTCGAATGGCGGGGCGAGTTCTTCAATGCATTGGCCAAGCCGTCGTTCACCACGAGTTCGCCCCATCGGCTGCCTCACTACGACCTGATCGCCAAGGCGCAAGAGGAGTATCCCCACGCATGGAATCTCCAGCGCGACGCATACCTCGCTGGTTTCGAGCATCAACCCCAGCTGATGAAGAACTTTCCGAATATCATCCGCGAGAAGGAGACCCGGCGCATCACCGAGATTACGCGGGAAGAAGGCGAGGCCCTGCTTCATGTCGAGGATTTCTTCGGGCATGAGCAATACGGCATCGAGTCGAATAGGCCCGTGAGCGCGGATTATCGTGAAGGCTACGAAGTGCTCATCGCCGATGGCGTGAACAGCGCGCGGGCGCATGTCATCGAAGCAAACGAGCAAGTGGTGCGTGTGACGGACTTCGACGACCCGCCCGAGGGCTGGAAGATTGATTACGCCCGCCCTCTGCCGCAAGAGGAGAATCCGCACGCGCCAGGACTGTTTCCGCCGGGAGGCGCGTATCTGCGCAGGTTCGACCCCGTGGGTACGCCGCGTTACTACTGGGGCCGCGTGAACCATGAGTGGGACATCGTGCAGGGCGAATATGGCCGCCGCGTAATCCCTCGGTTCGCCAGCGCCATCGGTTGCCTGTCCATCGACGGCGGATCCGGCACGACGGCCAAGGATCTCGCGCAGCATCATGAAGCGACTCGCCGCATCACGAGCCACCTTATCGAGCGTTATGGCGACGCGACGCTGGATTGGCCATGGGTCATTTTGAATGAACCCGACCTCATGGCTCTGTATTGGCGCAACCGCGACTGGCGGGAGTTGCAACGTTTCTACGACTACACCGCCGACGCGATCCTACGCGCTTTCGAAGACCACGGCTACGATTCGGGAAAGGTGCGGGTCGGTGGCCTGGAATTGGGCGCCATATGGGGAGCGCAGCATCTTAGACTCGATGATTTTCTGATCCACTGCTCGCCGAACGTAGACAGCGAGGACGCCGTGACGCTGAACGCGGCGTATGCGGATTCGCGGCTCGATGGCAAACGCTCGCAACGGGTGGAACGCTTATGCGGCGAAAACAATGGCATGGGCGCGCCCCTTGATTTCCTATCCGTGCATTCCTACGATGCGTCGGATACCGCTGCTGCAAAACTCATTCGGAGCAAAGAGATCGCGCTTGAGATTGATCCCGAATACTATGCGGACCTGCCCGTGGTCAGCCATGAAACCGTGCCTACGTGGCGGCCGATCCTCGACCCTGGCGCGGGCGGAATGTATTTGGGTAATGGCTACTTCACCTCGTGGATGGCGGATTACCAGGCGCGCCTTTTGCAGCAGGGCGCGAAAGACGCGCGCTACGCTCACGGCGGCGAGTTGATCCTCATGCACTGGCCCGGCATCGTGACGAACTTTCAGACTCTGAACGATACCGTGCGCAAAATCCGGCTTGAAGACCGTGAAGAAGTAATCCCCAAGCCAAGCTTTCATTTCGTGAACTTATTGTCCACCCTGCGCGACGATTACTGGGTGTTTCCGCTGAACGAAGTGGGCGGTCATGCGGTGTCTGGGTTCGGATCGAGAACGGAAGACGATGTGCGGATCGTGGTGTACGCCCATCATCACGAGGACACGGCGTCGAGTTCAGAGGCCGAGTTTCAGATTGAGCTACAGCTCGATGGCCTAGAAGGCGACGCTATCTCTGTGAGAGAACATCGTTTTGATCGCGATCATAACTCGTATTACCGATTGGCTCGCGAATTTCGCGCTGAGAATGTTAACGAACGGACCCGCGTGTATGCAGACGAGGAGTTCGATAAAATTCAGCAACAATCCAAGCTGAGGGTTACGTCGGCTTCAGAGCATTCCGTGGATGAGAGCGGACGCGTCACTTTTACGATAACTCTCGCGGGCAATGGGACAAATTTTGTTGTAGTAGAGCCACGGGTAAACCCGAATGGATAAACAGAGTCCAGCGGATTGGCAAACTTGGTAAGATGTGCGCCCTATGAGCACGGGAACCCGGGCTGGCGAGTCAATCCGTAGAAGCGCCGCCGCCGGCAATGGCGGGCCGTCTTCATGGACCTTGTGGACCGTGCTTGATTTCGTAGCCCCGTGATTCATTCCTACTCCGCCGCAGGAAGACATCGGAACAATAGGAGACAAACCCCATGAGCTGTCGTTCTTTGATAAGGCTTACACTTTGCGCGCTCATCGGCGCGACGGGATCGGCTTTCGCCGGTGAGGTGATGCTGTTCGATTTCCGCGAAGGCGATCATGGCTGGAGCGGCAATCCCCGGGTCGAAAACTTCCGCGCCACGCCTGAGGGAATCGCCTTCGAATCGGTTGGCGAGGATCCTTGGGTCGAAGGCCCCACACCGGATAACCTGCCCACGGGTGAGCGCCTGCGGCTTACCATCCGCATGCGGTCAACGGGCGACCACTCCGGCGAAGTGTTCTACGGCGAGGTATTCGAGGCAGGCAAGAGCAGTACCTTCACGGTGCTTCCTGACGGGGAATGGCATGAGTATGCCGTGACTCTGCCGCCACTCGAGGAAGGGGCGCGGTTGCGTGTTGACCCGGCGTTTGGCGAAGGCGAGTTTGTGATCCAGTGGATAAAGGCGCAACCGCTAACCCCCGTAGGCGACATCCCGCTGCCGCAACCTAGGCCCGTGGAGATCCCGGACGACCGTTACCGTGTTGCATCGAATGGCGTCGCTTTTCATCACGATGGACAGCATTGGAACGGATTTGCGGTCTACGTCAACGGCCAGCGTATGGCCGACGGATTCATATGCGATCGTATCGGATATGTGCTCGATGGCGACCTTTCCTTTGTGGAACTTGATGAGGCGCAGGTGACCGTAAGGGATACGGGCGCGGGCCTGACGATCGCTGTGACGCTGACCGATCCTGACGGCGCGACGTGGACCCTGCGGCGCATCGCGCGTCCCAACAAGCACGGAGGCGCCATTGACGTCGAGACCCGTATTCACGTAGATGCGGATCGTGACGTTGCGCACCTGCCTTGGCTGACCCTGTTTCCCGGCCTCGCCACCTTTGGCGAATCGAAGACGCAAGCCATTCTTCCCGGCGTCGAATACCTTGCCGACGAACCCAGCAGCAGCGAGGCCGACCTTGAAGGCGAACAAGCTATCCGGCGCATTGTCGAGGATTACAAACTGACGCTGCCGATGATGTCTATCGTCGCGGAGGATCGCTATGTGGGCCTCACGTGGGATCGGCGCGAACACCCCGCGCCGGTCTTCGATTCGCCGGACCGCATGCACAACAGCGGCGCGCACCTCATGGCGCTGTGGCGCCCCGGCGTGGGGACGAAACGCGAGGAAAACGCCGTCGCGCCGCATTCGCCGATGCGCGTCGAGGCAAACAACGAACTCGCATTCAGCACTACCATCTTTGGCGGTGAAGGGAAAAGTGTTGTGCCGGCCGTACAGCATTACGTCAGACTTACCGGCGGTCTTCCGCCGTTACCAGAACTTGACGGCGGGTCCCCCCACATGGTGCGGCTGTTGTCCGCTGGTTGGCTGGACTCGCGTGCGCACGAGGATGGCTACTGGCGCCACGCATACTGGCCGGGCTTTGGCGCGCAACCGGCGGCGGATGCGCCAGCGTTTATGTTATGGCTGGCGCGGTACGCTGACGCTGAACTGGCTCAACGGCTGCGCGACGGAGCGCGGCGCGGCCGGGAACGCTTGCCACAGACTGATCCGCTGGCTCGTAGCGTGGGGCACGTGAATCGGCCCGTACCGGCGCTGGTATTCGGGAACGATAACGCGCAACTGGATGAATTCTTGGAGCGCCGTCTTGCCCAGGCTCGAAACCTGTTGGAGCAATTCCACGACGAGGGGTTGCGCCGTTACGTTGCGCCCGAGGAGGGTCCGGACTACGGACGCACCCACTTCGCGGATCACGCGAATGGCCACGGCGCGATTCCACTCGAGACTATCCTCCAAACCGCCGTGTTCACTGGCGACGCGGAACTGGCCGAACGCGGTCTGGCGATTCTTGACAAGCAAGCCAGCCACTACGCCCAAACCGTGCCGCGTGGTTCCCAGACATGGGAAATCGCTCTGCATACGCCGGACATCCTCGCGTCGGGGCGTATGGTGCGCGTCTATGTCCTTGGATATCAACTCACCGGCGACAAGGCGTATCTCGATCAGGCGCGCTACTGGGCGTGGACTGGCGTCCCCTTTGTATACTTGGATCCACCCACAGACGGTCCCACGGGGCTTTACGCGAGCATCGCCGTGCTCGGCGCGACGCATTGGGTTACGCCAAACTGGATCGGCTTGCCCGTTCAGTGGTGTGGCCTGGTCTATCGCTCCGCGATACAAGAGCTGGCCTTTGTGGATGCCGAGGAAGGTCCGTTCTGGGACAAGTTGGCCCGGGGCATTACAGCAAGCGGATTGCAACAGACGTTTCCGCTGGACGACGACGAGCGGCAAGGCCTGCTGCCGGATTTCTTCCACCTCGATGCCCAGAGGCCCGATGGGCCGCCCATCAGTTCAGGCACGGTGCAGGCGCACGTTGCTGAACTCTACGGCAAGACGCCGTGGTTCCGCACGAAACGGATGGAAGACTCGGGTATCGTTGTTCACGCTCCCGGCGCATTGAGCAGCGGCCGGGTCGAGGGAGACCTCGTTTCGGTACGGGTGGACGGTTGGCCCGAAGAGCCATATCTCGTGCGCCTCACGGGCGTCGAAGCCGTACCGGCGCGGGTGATGTGGAACGATGAAGACGCCGGATTCCACTACGAGGCTGAACGCAACGCCATGACGGTAACAGTGGAAGGCGCAGGCACGCTGGCTGTGCAGCAGTGATGGGAGGCCCAAAACGCATTGCCAGTCAGTAGTTCACAGCCGCCTTACAACCTTCTGGCCATCATCGGTCCGACGGCATCGGGCAAGACCGGGCTCGCAGTTACAATTGCCCGCGCCATCGGGGGCGCGGTGTTGTCCGCGGATTCGCGTCAAGTCTATCGCGGCCTCGATATCGGGTCCGGCAAGGATCTGCACGTATACGCGGAGAACGGGCCGCCGGTCCCCTACCGCCTTATCGACATCGCCGACCTCAGCGAAGAGTTCAGCGTGTACAACTACCAGCGCCGATTCTTCGCCGCTTTCGATGAGGCGCAAGCCAAAGGATGGGTTCCCATACTCGTGGGCGGCACGGGACTGTATATTGACGCTGTGCTTAGCGGTTACGCCATGGTCGAGGCGCCGTCAAATCCAGCGTTACGCGCGGAGCTCGCCGAGCTTTCCCATGAAGCGCTGGTGGAACGTCTCAAGGCGACTCGCCCGCAACTGCACAATGTCACGGACACCGGGGATCGCGTCCGGCTCATCCGCGCTATCGAGATTGCGGAGGCTTCGCAACAAGCCGATGCGCCCTACTTTCCTACTATGCGCCCCCTCATACTGGGCATCCGTTGGGACCGCACGAAGCTGAAGCGGCGCATTCGGCGCCGGTTGGAAGAGCGCATGGACCAAGGGCTTCTCGCTGAAATCGAGGGCCTGCGCAGCGAGGGCGTATCCGATGAGAAGCTCCATTTTCTGGGCCTCGAATACCGCTACGGTCTCGCGTATCTTGCGGGCGAAATCCGCAACCGCAATGATTTCGTCCAGAAGCTCAGCAGCGCGATCGGCCAGTTCGCGCGCAAGCAAGAAAGCTGGTTCCGGCGCATGGAGCGCCACGGCTGGACAATCCACTGGGTCACGGAAGCCAATGTTGACGAGGCCATGGCCATCCTTCGCGCGCAGTGGCCCGATCTTTTCGACCAAGATGCCCAACGAGAACGCGGGCCCGCGTGGCCATGAGCGATCGGGTCGCCCGTTATCTGGAGCGCCGCGCCGATCTTGAAAGCTGGCCTTTGGAATGCCGGCGCACGGATGGAGTGAGCCAGGTTGTGGTCATTCCAGCCTACGCTGAATCGGAGTATCTCGACGTCACGCTGGACAGCCTTGAGACCGGGGATGACAGGCGCTTGCGCCAGACGCTGGTCATCGTGGTGGCAAACAATCCGCCGCCGAACGAGGCGGACCCGACGGCGTTTGCCGATAACCAAGCGACTCTCGGATTGCTGCGTTGTCGCGCGCGCTCCGGCGCAATACGGTTAGGCATCGTGGATGCTTCAACCCATGGACGCGCCTTGCCTCCCGGCGAAGGCGCCGGGCTGGCGCGCAAGATTGGCTTGGATCACGGCGCGGCGATTCTGTTGGCGAACGGAGCGCCAGCAGGTTGCTTGTGTTGCCTCGACGCTGATTCTCCCGTCGCGCCGCCATATTTGCAATCGGCGTCCGAACATATTCGGCGACACGGTTGGGGCGCCATAGTGGGTTTCGAGCATCCGCTTCCGGATGCGCCAGAAGAAGCCAAGGCCATCCTCGATTACGAGCTTTACCTTCGCTATCACGCCATCGCGCTGCAACGAGCGGGGTCGCCTTACGGCGTCTACGCCATCGGCTCGACCATCGCGTGCACGGCCGAAGCCTATGCGGCCGTTTCGGGTATGAACCGACGGCGAGCGGGTGAGGATTTTTACTTTCTGCAGGAACTCATCAAGACGGGCGTTGTGTATCCACTGCCGGATACGCTGGTATTTCCCTCGGCGCGCGTTTCGCGGCGCACCCCATTCGGGACCGGCCGGGCCATAGAGGCCGCCCTCGCAACAAGCCAATTTCAGGAAGCCTACCATCCCGAGGTCTACCGCGTGCTGGCGCAATGGCTCACGTTGGCTACCGAGAGCCGGAAGAGGCGCCCGAAATCTGTGCTCGCCGAGGCGGACGCTATTCACCCCGCCCTGAAACCGTTCTTGGAAGGCCTTCAATTCGAGCGGAACATGACTCGGCTTCACGCGAACGCCGCCAGCGATACCGTCTTTCGCCAACAATTCCATCGGTGGTTTGACGGGCTCAAAACCTTACGGTTGATACACGCGCTACGCGATGCGGGCTTGGCGAACGTTTCAGCGCCGCAAGCCGCGCGGGCATTGCTGAAGGAAGCGGGAGAAAGCGCCAGAGACAGCGTCGACAATTTGGAAACAAGGCGGGAATTGAACAACGCACTCGAGCGCTGGTGGCGCGAGCACGCGCGGCCCTGCGGGGTGGCGGCGGCCCCAAGGGGATAACGCCACGCCGGAGGTAAACAAGTCCGAGCCGGGATTCATCCCAGCGCAGAAAGCACCCCCGGCGCCGCAATCGGCCCACGGCGCCTGGGAGCGTTAGTCAGCGTTTGAGGCGGCGTTATTCCGCGGCTTGCTCTTCAGCCACTTGGTCGCGCCGCTCGTGTAGTTCGCGCCACGACGTAAGGATGATGCCCTCCTCCTCGATGTACTCGCGCAACCGCGGATCCGTCATGGCGCGCAAGTCCGCATACCGCGTCGGTCCCGACGAGGTGAACCGTTCAAAGTCCTCGGTCGGCCGGGCCGCGTGCACGATGATCTGGGTCAAACCCGGTTCAAGGTTTTCCAGCAACTCGATGTACCGGTCGGTCTTATCCTCTTCATCCCAGTCATAAGAGCTCGCGTGGAGGTAGTCCAGCACCGGCAGGCCTGCATCCCAGATCCGTTCGGCGGCCTGCCGCAGTATAGCGACCCGGGGATCGCTTTCTCCGACGAGATCCGTGGCCATGAGAACGGGAATATTCTTTTCGATCCCTATCTCGACATAGCGTTCAAAGAACTCGGGATGGGAAAACAGCGTGCCCATATGCGAATCAAGGTGAGTAATGTCGATTCCCATGCGTTCCGCCATCGCAATCTGCGCACGGATTTCTTTCTCGACTTCATCCGGAGTGGCGTTGCGCACCACGTCTATTACGCTGCGATGGAAGTAGCCGTCCTCATCAACGAGACCAGGCACAACATCGATTCCACTCAACGGACCCCAGCGATGCCGGTTGAATTCGGAGGTTAAAGTTAGGTGCAGGCCGGCGCATACGTCGGGATTGTCTTCGAGATATTCAACAAAATCATCGACCCAGGCGCAGGGCATCATAATGCTCACCGACGTGACCACGCCGTCTTCAAGGGATTCAATGGATCCCAAGTTCACGGAATACGCCATGCCGGGATCGTCGTCATGAAACATCACAACCCGGTCTTCAGGCCCCCACCCCAACTTCTCGGCATACGTTTGCTCATCGGCGTTAGCGGTTCCGCCGATCAACGCCGCGCCAAAAGCCGCGGTAAGCGCCACCACACCAATGCTACATATAAGACTGTGCTTGCTCATACAATTGCTCCCTCTACATGTCTTTGGGCCGGACACAAACGCCACAGGGGTCCGTTTCCGATCCTGGTTTACTGACTTCTGCTTGTTCCGGCGGGGCCGAAATGCCGCCACATTATACCTACCCGCTCGCCGATCTTCACGGTCCGGACTCAATGCTACGGGGTGAAAAGCACTGTGCTTACGTTACCCGCGTACATGCCCCTCCCTCACGCGCTTTCGATCCAAGCCCGAACATAATCGCGTTGCTCCTTACTTTCCGGAGCGCGCCGGTAACTTGACTTCGGGCAATGCCCCCACCGCTCCTGAAAAACGCTGGCCGCCGCATCGCCGTGTCCGCGGCGCGTGGCCAGCCAGCAACTTACGATGAGGCCGGTTCGCCCCACCCCGCCCCAGCAATGCACGTAAACAGTCCGGCCTTGCCCGATGTGCCCGTCAATGGCGTCAAGAATGCTCGTAGTCACGGCGGAAGAGGAGGGTACTGAGTAGTCCCGGATGGGAAAGTGGTGGTAAGAGACGCCATGCCCGCCAGGCGCGCGGGCTGCGTCGAGAAATTGTGCGTATGGCTTGAGTCCATCTCGCCGCTCGGTCAAATCGATGAATGCCGTGACGCCAGCCTCCAGCAATGCGGCTATCTTGTCCTTCGCGGTCTGTTCGTTCAAGTCACCGGGGTATTCCCCGGCAAGCAGCTTGCCGGGCTCAACCCAGTAGCACTCCTTAATCGGTCTGCCCGTCATAGCGATTATTCCTTCCTAACTCGGACTAAGCCCGCTACAGAACAGTCATCCTATGAGTGACACGCATCATTACCCTGCTGTATGCTCGCTTGGCTAACGTTATCGCAACCCGGATAGCGACGCACCGGTAAGGAAAGCAGAGCATAGCGAGGCGGGCTCGGCAGGCGCAAGCTTGCGCGAAACGGTATACTGAATTCTCTCAGGAGCGGCTGTCGACGAAACTAAGGGCAATCGAACGGGAAAGAAAGGGACAAACCATGCCTGAATTCTTTCGGGTACTGATGGTCATACTCGCCGCAGCCTTTGCGGTTCCGGCGCTGGCGGCGGAGTTTCATGTGGGGGTCGATGGAGACGACGGCAACGCGGGAACGCGGAACGCCCCATTCCAAACATTCGAGCGCGCCCGAGACGCTGTGCGGGAACATAGGGCAGCCGAGGGCTTGGGTGATGGCGTTACTGTGATCCTGCACGGAGGCCGCCACCACCGCACCGGCGCGTTTAATCTAGGCGAAGACGATTCCGGCGAACCGGGGGCGCCGGTCGTATACAAAGCCGCCTCAGGCGAGACCGTCTACGTTGACGGCGGACACGTCATCGAACCCGATGCTTTCGCGCCGGTGACGGACGAAGCAGTGCTCGACCGCCTGCTCGAGGCCGTGCGTGATGACGTCGTGCAAGCGGACCTGAAGGCGTTGGGAATTGACGAGTATGGCCAGTTCGGTCCGCGTGGGTGGGGCCGCCCAGACATCCCTGGGCCGATGGAGCTGTTCCTCGACGGCGCGCCGCAACGCGTGGCGCGCTGGCCCAACGAAGGCCACATTCCCTTGGGCGAGGTGCTGCAGATGGGCGGCGAGCCGCGGGCTGGCGACGACAGCGGCGAATCCGGCGTGTTCAAGTACAACACGGACCGCGCAGAGCGTTGGACCGAAGCGGAAGACTTGTTCATTTCCGGCCTGTTCGGCGTGAGTTGGGCGCACGACACCATCGGCATCACGGAGATCGATACGGAAGCAGGAACATTCACGACGGACGGCCCCCATCATTACGGATTCCGTCAACCGGGGATGGGAAATATTCAGACGCATTACTATGCCGTCAACTTGCTCGAAGAGATCGAACAGCCAGGCGAATACTACATCGATCGCGACAACGGCATGCTTTACTTCTTGCCTCCATATCCGCTGGAGCACTCCTTCATCCAGCTTTCCGCGGCGGATACTCCACTGGTGCTTCTGGAAAACGTATCCCACGTGCATTTCGAGGGACTCATATTCGAGAACGCGAGGGCCCAGGGCCTGCGCATCGTGGGCGGCGAAGGCGTGCGCGTCGCCGGATGCACCATGCGCGCCTTGGGCCGCCTCGGGGTTGGCGTCGTAGGCGGACACCGCCATAGCATCATCAGTTGCAATATCCACCATACCGGCCGCGGCGGCATACGCTTGACAGGCGGCGATCGCGCGTCGCTCGAACCCGCGGAACACTTGGCCCGCAATTGCGACATTCACAGCTACAACCGCTGGATCCAGCACTACAATCCCGCGGTGTCGGTCAATGGCGTCGGCAGTCGCGCGGAGCACAACCATATGCACCGTGCGCTGCACCAAGCCATTGTGTTCGGCGGCAACGACCACGAGTTCGTGTATAACGAGATCCACCATGTTGTCCAAGATATCTCTGACATGGGCTCAATCTACGTGGGCCGTAACCCCACCTTCGCTGGCAACGTCATCCGCCACAACTTCTTTCACCATCTCTTCGACTTTCAGGAAGGCGGTCACGGCGTGCAGGCGATCTTCTTCGACGACGACACCATCTACGTAGCGAAGGTCTTTGGCAACGTGTTCTACCGCACGGGCTCGACGGGCGTGATCAAGTTCCACGGCGGCGGGGGCGCGTCCATTGCGAACAATATCGTCATCGACGGTCCGCAATTCGTCGAGGATGTGCCGGGCGGTGTCCAAGGCATCGAGCGCGCAGTGAGCAAGATGAAGACCGACGAACCCCACGGCCATGGTTTTCCCGCCATGGTCGAGGACATGAACATCGGAGAGGATCCCTACCGTAGCCGGTACCCCTATCTCTATGAGACCTACGCAGAGGGCTACAACGAGGGCACGCCGCAATGGAACAACTTCGTCGTGGACGAGGACCTCAGCGCGTTTGTTGACCCGGAGGAACTCGACTTCCGTTTACGCGAGGATGCACCGGCGCTGGAGATGGTCGCGGAAGACGTTCACGACCGCGTGTATGGCGTCGACGGCGAGGACATTCCGTTTGAGCCCATCCCCTTCGATGAGATCGGACTCAAAATTGATGAGCACCGTACAAGCCTCGGCCCGGCTCCGTTTCACAAGCTCGGCCCTGGAAACGCCACCGAAACCAGCGCGGAACGGATTCAGCTCTGGTGGGCGCCGTCACACAATGCCGATGTGTATCACGTCCGCGTTGCAACGGACGCTGACATGGAAGACGTCGTCATCGAGAGAGAGACGCGCGATAATTGGGTCTTCATCGACGACCTTGCCGTCGACCGCGCATACTACTGGCAAGTCGAGGCGGAGGTTAACCGCTCGCGTTCGAATCGGGGCCGCGCCGCGGCTGAAGAGGGTCCTTGGCGATTGAACGTGAGCGCCGAATAATGAAACTGTGCATGTTCGAGGATTGAAGTGAACCGCAGCGTCATTTTTTGAGGCGCATTACGGGTACGCGCTCGAAGACGTCCCCGACGCCGTCCACGTCCATTGACCTTGCCTCTGCGCTGTCCGCACGTGAACTATTCAATATATTGTGTTTTAGCTTGACAAACGCTCCACGGATTGTGTTGAATTGCGATGCTAGCGTTGGAGAAGCTTCAACGGGGCCGCTGTTTCCGCCAAGTGAAATAGTTGGGATTTCTGCGGAGGGACGAACCGGGGGAATTGGAGTGCTGACCCGAATGCCCCGTCAATAGATGCGGGCGCGGCGTCGCATTCCTCGTGAGTACGTTAACGGCATTGCCAGTCTGCGCTCGCCTTCACGTCACAAGACCCCAGCCCATTGATCGGTCAAGTCATCCAACACATAGCGCGACCCAGTCTTCCATATTCTCGTATACACGGCGCCCACTTCTAAGAGGGCATCAGGAGAAAAATGATGTATCCCAAACAGTATCGCGTCGCCTATCATTCCTACTGTATATCCACAGTAGGAATGATTGCCCTATTGGGAACGGCGCTGATGGCTTGCCCCCACCATGCTTTCGCAGGCGAAGTTCAACTGCGCGCGCAGCCTGCGGGGAGCGTAGAAGTTGGATCACAGAATCGGGTGACGATCCTTAGCAATGTCGCCCGCGATAGCCAAAATAACAACATTATCGAGCCGGGATCATTAGTCGAGATCAAGACCACACGCGGCATAATCATGACTGGAGACGCGGCGCCGCAGTTGGCCGGACGGCACGTTAATGCATGCGGCGGCGTTGTGGCCTTTTCCATTGCGGCGCCGCGCCAGGCTGGCTTGGCCGAGATTACCGTCTTG
>PUMX01000392.1 GCA_003552485.1 Candidatus Hydrogenedentota bacterium | reverse complement strand
GGCCCCGGCCAGCATGGCCAGCAGCGAAATAGTGCGTACGGCTCCATTGCTGTGCAGGCGTTGGTCGATGCGGCGCACCGTGGAGGGGGAGGCGAGCCACACAAGCCCCACGAACGCAAACAACCCCGCAAAGCCCAGCATTACCCCTTGCGCCATTGCCTCTGTCACAAATTCTGTTTCTCCCGCTTCACCATTCATCGTTGCACCATTCTCCCAATTGAATTCCGCTTAGCCACGAACCGGGTTCTTATTCTACGCCGGTCTTCCCGCCTGCTGCAACGCGGATTCCGCTCACGCGCCTCACCGCGCTTTGCTTGGGAAGGGAATCCATGCTACGCTTTGCCCTCCACCTCAGGGGACACGCGAAAGGAGAAGGAGAAATGGCCCAGATTGATCAATACCTTGAGCTGATGGTGAATCATGGCGCATCTGACCTGCACTTCTGCACGGGATGTAAACCCATCTTGCGCAAGGACGGGAGCGTGGCCGCGGTGCGCAATGCCGAATCCATAGATGCCCAAAAAGCGAACACGCTGCTGTACGAGATTATGCCCGAGGCGAACGAACGGGAGTTCAAGGAGTGTAACGATACCGATTTCGCCTACGAAATCCCCGGTGTGGGGCGTTTCCGGTGCAATATCTTCCGCGATCATAAGGGGATCGGCGGTGTTTTCCGGATCATCCCCACAGAAATCCTGTCTGCGGAGCAACTGGGGCTGCCGGCGGCAGTAAAACAATTCAGCACGTTGAACAGAGGGCTGGTCTTGGTGACCGGACCCACGGGGAGCGGGAAATCGACCACGCTCGCCGCCCTGGTGGACAACATCAACTCCGCGCGCAGCGAACACATTATCACCATTGAAGACCCCATCGAATTTGTCCACCGCAACAAACGTTGCCTCATCAACCAACGCGAAGTGGGCACGCACACCACGGGCTTCAAGACCGCGTTGCGCGCCGCCTTACGGGAAGACCCCGACATTGTGCTCGTGGGCGAGATGCGCGACCTCGAAACCACCCATATCGCCATCGAGACGGCCGAGACCGGCCACCTCGTGTTTGGCACGCTGCACACGACCACGGCCATATCCACGGTGGACCGCCTCATTGATCAGTTTCCCCACGAACAGCAACAGCAAATCCGCACCATGTTGTCAGGCACGCTAAAAGGCGTCATTGCCCAGAATCTGCTCAAGCGAAAAGGAGGCGGCCGTGTGGCGGCCATTGAGGTGCTCGTCGTAAATCCGGCGGTGTCCGCCCTTATCCGCGAGGGGAAGACCAGCCAGATCATGAGCATCATGCAAACCGGCAAAAAGGAAGGCATGACCCTGCTCAACGAACAGCTCGCGAATCTGGTGAAAGACGATGTCGTCGAACCGTTGGAAGCCTACACCAAGGCGGTCGACAAGGAAGACCTGCTCAAACAGTTTCAGGCCCACAACATCCCGTTTGATCCAGCGGAGGCCGCCAAGGAGTAGAAGCCCATTTCTGAGCTACGAAGGCGGGTTGGGCGATTGCCGCGCAGGTAGCCAACGAAAGGCGAACATGCGGCGCAGGGCGCGTTGAAAGGCGATGCGTCCCTTGCGGGCGGAGCGTTGGCATTGGCGGGAGCTCTGGCGGACGCGTGGGGGGCATCTGCGGTCGGCGGCGTTGATGAGGCCGCGGAGGGTTTGGCTTGTTGTGCCGAGCAGGATCACGCCGATTCCGACAAGAATGAATCCGGGGATGACGGGGATGAGCGAACTCAAGACGCCCGCCAGAATCAGCGCCAGCGCGGTCCCTATGGTGATGGCGCGGCCCCCCATGGACCGCACGTGCATGCGTTCGGTCAAGAGATCTTGGAAGCGCTCTTTTTTTGGGGCTGACTCGGGTTTGGTTGATTGCATGGGCTCTTTCTCCAATCGCTGGAAAAGGCGGCGCGCCGGGTGTTTACATCCCCCGGCCCTTCGGGCCACCCCCTTCAAAGGGGGAATTTGTCACTTTTGTCTGCTTTGGGTGGGGCTAGGGGGTGTTGTTCCCTGGAGCAGCGTCTTCACCTGGAGATTGGCTCTTTTATAGAGTAGTAGACAATTCTTCCCGTAGCGCCTTTGGATTCGTCCGTCAACGGGCCCCAAGCGGGACAAAATACTGTAACACAAGCAGATGGGCCACGTATAACGTCAGCAGCACCAGCCCGTTGATTCGGTTCAAGTTATAGCCTCGCCGCAACATAAACAGCATGACCAGCACGATCACCATCATTGATGGATAGCTCGCAAAGAGCACGCGCCGCTCCACGGGCAACGGATTGGCCATGGCGCTCATGCCCGCCACCCAACAGATGTTCAAGATGTCGGAACCCACGATGTTCCCCACGCCCAACGCGCTCTCGCCTTTTCGCGCCGAGGCCAGCGCCGTGGCGATTTCAGGCGCGGAGGTGCCAATGGCGATGACGGTCATCCCGATGAGCACCGGCGGGACGTGGTAATGGTGCGCGATGCCCAGGGCACCGTTGAGCAGCATGTCGCTGCCCAACAACACGCCGGCGAGACCGCACAGGAACAGCGTGGCGATTTTCAGGGGCCCCACGGCCGGCCGGCAGCTTTCCATTTCCTCGAGTTGCGCGCCCAAGGCGGTGGCGGGTTGCGCGCCGCGCCGCAATCGGCGGACTTCCTTGAAGTAGGCGTGGATGGAGTATACCACGAAGCACAGAACGAGCACGCCGCCTTGCCACCGGGCGAGCACCCCGTC
>PUMX01000103.1 GCA_003552485.1 Candidatus Hydrogenedentota bacterium | reverse complement strand
TCCAGCGTCAAGGCGCCAAGCGCTCCAATCCAGAAGAACGCCCACATCCCCCCCGACGCCACAAGCAGTCCGGCGCCCGTCCCCGCCGCTATGGACAGGGCGAACCCCAGCACAAGTATCCGCACAAACACCAATACATAAGTTCTGCCGAGGTATTGCAGGTCCATCGCCCCGTGCGCAGTAGCGCGCGTCGGCAACAAGAGGAAGAGCAGGTTCTCGAACGCCAGAATGGTGTATGACGCCAACGGCAGGGCGACGAGTATGGCGGCCAGCGCGGTCCAGTTTTGTTGATACACCGCGGTGATGAGCAGGAATAGCGCTGGAAAGTACGCAGTCGTGATCGCAGACGCCAGGATCTGTCCCGCCGCTACTGCTGCCGGCCGCAATGGTAGCGCGCGCAGCCAGGCGATGTTATCGAGGTCCGTGCGGAAGTCGAAACGGAATAGCATCAAACCGTAAAACGTCGCCAGCGCGGCCAGCATCCCTACGAACGGCCAGCTCAGAAATTCCTCGGCGAGGCCCGTTATCATCAATCCGGCCGCCACAACGCCTGTGATGGCAGCGCCTGTGATCAGCACGTTGCGCAGGCTGCGCAAGGCCGTGATCCCTTGCCGCCACGCGATCGGCCCGACGCCGCACAAGCGCGGCGGCATGGGCAATCGGAACAGTTTAGCTCCTCGCGCTGGCGTGAAGAAACGCCCTTGACGCATGCGGTGGACACGTTGCTGCAATTCGGCGCTGGCTATCGTTGATTCTTCGAGAAAGTCCGCGTTGCTGTAACAAATGCCCGCGAATATCAGCCCATTCAACGCAATCCCTCCCGCCGCGTAGAGCCACATGTGAGGAAACCACTGTTCCGGAAAGAGGATTGCGGCAAATGGCAGAAAGGGCATTAACACCAACCGCACCAAGGGCGTTTCAAGCAGCCACGAAAACCCCTCCGCGTTTATGGTCCCGCTCATTCCGCCGGTTTGACTTGCCGCGTAGAGGCCCGCAATCCCCCCGAGCGCAATGAACAGCCATGGTCCCGCACGCATTCGCCTGCGCCCTTCCGTCTGTTTCGCAAGGCGCCACGCCGCGCTAAGAAGCTGGATATAGATAAACGCCAGCGTGAGAGCGAGGAATGTAGCTGTCCAGTAAGGCGTGCTCGGCAACAGAATCAGCGAGAGAAACAGAGCGCCGGCAATCGCTTGCAGCACCACCAGTACGAACTTGTATAAGAGTAGTTGGCGGCGGCTAAACGGGCCTGGAAACAAAAAGGCGACCTCGCTCGCATGGAAGTTGAGCAGCGCCCGGCCGGCGGGGCTCAACTGGTTTAATACGAAGAAGGCCAGCATGACAAGGCTGGCGGCGGTGCGCGCTTTGGTAACGCCCATAGCCTCGATGGCTTCGCGTCTTGCTTCGTGTGGGCTCTCCATAGGCGTGACATGCGTTATGATCAGCGTGACGGCCCACAGTCCGATCAACGCGATAGCCACCGCGGCGTACAATCGGCCCCGCAGCGTGGCCGCTGTTCTTTTCAAGATACGAATGCGGGAGCGCAGACGCAGTTTGAGCAGGCGCCTCAACCCGGGATGGAGCAGGCTCATGATGGATTGCCCGTTGAGCTTACAGACGACACATCCGACACATCGTCGCCCGTAGCGCGGAAGAACACGTCTTCAAGGGTGGCGTCGGCGTCCATTCCGTCAAAAGCCTCACGGGCTTGAGGGGCGGCGCCAAAGTACAGACGTTTACCGTGATGCACGATCAGTAGGCTGGTGCATAAGTCCTCAATGAGCGCAAGCAAGTGAGAACTGACAATGAAAGCTGCGCCATCGCTTGCAAGCCGCGCGATACTGCTCTTTAACGTGCGGATTCCACGCGGATCCAGGCCCGTCATTGGTTCGTCGAGCAGAACAACTTTGGGGCTGTGCAGATAGGCGCAGCAGATCGCGGTCTTCTGCTTCATGCCGCGGGAAAGCTCACTGGCGAGCGTGTCCCGCTGCGTGCTGAGTTCGAACTCGGCCATCAGCGTCTCCGCCTTGTCCTCGAACTCCTTCACCCCATATGTCGCGGCGATAAATTCCAGATGCTCCCAGACCGTGAGCGCATCAAAGAGCTGAGGATCGTCCGGCACGTAGGCTAGATGCTGTTTTGCGCGGACCGGATCTGTCACGGTGTTCGCGCCCGCCACATGAAGCGTCCCGGCTGTTGGCGGGATGACGCCTGCGATGGCTCTCAAGATGGTGGTCTTGCCCGCGCCGTTTGGGCCCAAAAGCCCGAGAATCTCGCCGGGCCTGAGCTGAAACGATACGCCTGCCACGGCGACGGTGTCGCGGTACTGTTTGTGCAAGTCGTTGACGTCTACGAATAACTCGGTCATAAGTCTCGAGTTGCGTTGTTTCCGGCGATTGTGCGGTGGTCTTCATCTCGCGGGCGCCGTTGTCCCCCTAAGATGAAGGATGCATTACATCTCATCATAACGGGCCCTCTTCCGTTAGGCAACATGGCGTTCGTTTTCGCGTCCCCATCGCCGGGTAACCGGCAACACATCCAACCGATTTGGCGCGCGCCAGCTCGGCAAAGCCACCCTACGGCCGGCCAAATGCCGCCAGCAAAACGAGGCTACAGATCCGCAAGGGCCAGTGTTTCAGCAGTGCAGCGAAGATCTATAGATCGCTCAGGCAAATCCGCGCCCACGATGACAACCCAAGCGCTTCGGCCGTTAAGGCCCATGGAAATTTGATTAGTC
>PUMX01000525.1 GCA_003552485.1 Candidatus Hydrogenedentota bacterium | reverse complement strand
CCCGCCCCCGCCGCGGCGTAATAGCGCGTCAAGGCCCGTTGCCGCCGTTCGTCCAGGCGGTGTTCCGCCGTGAGCGCCAGCGGGTGGGCGGGTATGACGCAGCCCTCGGCCAAGGACTTGGCGACGGCGGACGGTAATGCTGAATGGATAGCCACGTCGCTTTGATCAGAACTTGCCATCACGCACCTCGAAATGGGTGGGTTTGTCCAAGGTTTCCCCGCCTCGCAAGAGCCAATCCGCGACCCAATTCATGAGCTGCGTGACATCCACTGTCGGATACCCGAACCGGTTGAAGGCCTTGCCGGCGTTGTTAAGCAAGGCGTCCGGCCCCTCGGACCCTTCAAAACGCGGCGTCTTATTGAACCGTTCGCCGAAGGCCTCGCAGACTTGGCGCACGCTGAGCATCTCGGGTCCCGTCACATTAATGACTTCGGCGGGGACCTCGGCGCACTCCAATGCTTGCAGACTCATAGCGTTGGCGTCGCCCTGCCAGATGATGTTGAAGCATCCCGTGGCCAATGGGATGGGGATTTCATGGAGCACCTTCTGGGCCAGATCCACCAAAATGCCGTACCGGAGTTCGCAGGCGTAATTCAGGCGGACTAGCGACAGCGGGGCGTTGTGCTGCCGGCTGAAGTATTCGAAAAGGCGTTCCCGTCCAACGCAACTCGCCGCGTACTCCCCATCGGGCTGGGGGAGATCCGTCTCCAGCGAGCCGCCGCCCGTCACGGGAACGAGGCCGTAGACATTGCCCGTGGAAAAGGCCATGATGCGGCTGTAAGGATAGCGCCGCCGGACAAGGGCGGGGAGGTGCGCGTTCATGGCCCACGTCAAGGGCGGGTCCTCCGTGGCTCCGAACTTCATGCCCGTCATAAACACCACGTGGGGGGCTTCCGGTAACTGGTCCCACGCGTCCTCATCGAGCAGATCACACGCCACCGTGTTCACGCCCGTATCCTCGAGCGCCGTTGCCACATCCGGCTGCGAAAACCGGCTCACCGCCGTCACGCCGCCACCAACGTCCGCGGCCTCTTGCGCCCGCCGCATCATGCGCGCCAGCGTCGGTCCCATCTTGCCGCCCGCCCCTAGGATCACTACATCCCCCTCGAGCCGGCGGACTGAGTCCACCAGCCCCGGGGTAGGAGTGCTAAGCAGGTCTTCAAGCTGTGCGGCGTCTTCAATGCGTGGGGGCAAAGTCATCGGCGATTCTCCCGTTATTCTCGCCAGCATGGCTGGCCGTTGCCTCAATTCAACACACACCTTAGAGAAACCACATTGAGCTGTCAAGTTACAGCCAAAAATCGCGAGAGGCGAGGCGCGGCAGGCAGAGCCGAAGGGGCTCGCCATCACGGATGAGGCTAGTGTGGATTTATTGTTTAGCGGTATATGTATCTATGTATATCGCTATATACGAAGCTAATATCTATAATGCTGTGAGCCTTTACATCAATATATATGAGTATGCTATAGACTTGACATCGTGATAGAGACTATTTTAAAGTCAGTATAGATAGGCGTTATTGTGATGAGTTGATCCTGCTGCGTTTGTGTGGTTAAAAAGGACATGGGAATGTGTCAACTGAAAGGGCTATACAAAATGCGAAAAACGCAAAGAAAGAGACATGGATTTACCCTCATTGAGCTGCTGGTGGTGATCGCCATCATCGGCATTCTGGCGGCGATTCTGCTGCCAGCCTTGGCCCGCGCTCGGGAAGCCGCCCGCCGCGCGAGCTGCGCCAACAACCTGCGGCAGTTCGGCCAAATCTTCGCCATGTACGCTAATGAGACGCGAGGTGAATACTATCCGCCGGGCATGGACAGTTTCTTGGTGGAAGAAGGCGGCGGCGTCTATGGCGGCGTACAAGGACTCAAAGGGATTTCGATCTACCCTGACTATTGGACGGATATCGATATCAAGATTTGTCCGTCCGACGCCCGTCACGGGGAGTTGGGGTTCGAGGACGACCTGAACGAGCAGTTCCAACGGATAACCGACCAAGACCCCTATGGGGACCACATTTCCGAGCGAGTGCAGGATGCGTTTCTATCCTGGCCCATTTCTTACATCTACTTATCCCACGCTACGCGGACGATGTCCCAGCTCTGCGAGTTTGTGGGACTGGACCATGAGCTTTGGGATAAGCTGGAGAATTTTGCCTGGGAGCGTCCCGAAATCCAGGAACGGGGCGCGCCGGAGGAATGGGACTTTATCCGGGGTTATGGCGAGCCCATCGAACCGGAGGCCGGCCGTCGTGGCTTTGACGACATCCAGGCGCCGTGGTTGCGTCCGGACAACCGCTTTTTTGATTCCACCCATTACAATCTGGACGATGACGGGAGCCCCTTGCCGGACACCTATCCCCGTCTTCGCGATGGGATCGAACGGTTCTTCATCACGGACATCAACAACCCTGCCGCCGGCGCGGCCGCTCAAAGCGAGATCGCGGTGATGTTTGACGCGTGGACGGCTCAAGAGATGGAGCTTCATGAAGGAAACCCGCATATGGGAGGCGACCAAGGCGGCTCCATGTCTCAGTTCAACCACGTCCCCGGAGGCAGTAATGTCCTCTATATGGATGGCCACGTCACATTTGTCCGCTACAACGAAGAGTACCCGATTCAGTGGCTTCGTCCCGAAGATGGGTATCCCGAGCGGGCGGCGGCGACGCAAGCCCACACCACTATCCCGGTGATTGGCGGTTGGGGCTAATGTGACCATCTGAATGCGCTACGGCT
>PUMX01000071.1 GCA_003552485.1 Candidatus Hydrogenedentota bacterium | reverse complement strand
TATCAGTATACCTAGCTCCCTGTGTAAAACGCAAATGCATAATTCTTTGCATTCGATTCAGATCCGCTTTAGCCGGTCTGTAGCGATAAGCAATTATATCCATACAATCGGGGCCGAGCGGAAAAAATGCGGGCGGGGTCCAGCAATTGGGTTAGGCAGCCACAGTATTCCGGCTGGCGTAGCATGGTGTTTGAGCCAATCCCGCCAGCGAGGCTTTGCCAAGGAGAGAACGAGATGCGCAATTACCATGTAGCGTGGCGCAGACCGAGGATTCCAGAAATCCCTTTTGCTCGGCTTGTGGGTATAGCCGCCATTGGGGTAGCATACGCGGCTTGGGCTATGACATAATGCTGGCTATTACTAAGGAGTCGGGTTCTGTTTGCTGGAAGCCCGAAGAATGCGTTCAACAAAAGGAGATTGTACGGATGTATACGCAAGCTGGAAAGTGTCTTGTAGTCTTGGGCGTTCTTTTCGCCGCCGCTTTTGGTTCCGCCGCGGAAGAGACGCAAACGTACGCGGAACGGTTAGGCTGGGGAGCTGAAGATCGGGTCCTTATGATTCACAGCGACGACATCGGCATGTCCCACGCCACAAATCAGGCGACCATCGAGTCGCTGGAGAAGGGCATCGTCACCTCAATAAGCGTCATGATGCCCACGCCCTGGGTAAGTGAATGGCGGGCGTACATGGAAGAGAACCCGGATGTGTGCATGGGGCTGCATCTCACTCACACCAACGAATGGGATCCTTATCGCTGGGGCCCCGTGGCGGGCCGCGACGAAGTGCCAGGCCTGGTTGATCCCCATGGATACATGTGGCCGAGCGTCGGCGATGTCGTGGAAAACGCGACGCCGGACGAGGTGGAAACGGAGATTCGCGCGCAAATCGAGTTGGCCCGCCGCATGGATCTGCCCATTAGCCATCTGGACTCGCATATGGGCACATTGTACGATCCCAAGTTTATTGAGCGATTCGTCGAGGTGGGCATCGACGAGCAGATTCCTGTCATGTTCCCCAGTCCGGAGGCGGCTGTGGCGCGCGGCCTCGATTGGGCCGAGGCCGCCCAATTACTGGCCGATCGCCTGTGGGAGGCCGGGTTACCCATCATCGACGAAATCCACACTGACAGTTACAATTGGAAGACTACGGACAAGGTCGATGAGTTCGTGGACGCTATCCGCAACCTCGAACCCGGGGTGACGGTGATGATTGTGCATCCGACGAAGCCCAATCCGGTCATTGACGTAATCACGGATGGCCGCGAACACCTTTACGGCGATTACTACGCCCTGATTAGCGACGAAGTGAAGCAAGCGATCGAGGACGAGGACATCATCCTCACCACATGGAAAGAGCTCCACGAGCGGCGCCAAGCCTTAGACGAATAGGAGAGCCCCCACGCCGCTGAGCAATAAGCGCCGCTGGGCTGTTCCCGACAGATTTCCGGGGACGGTTCAGCGGCGTCTTTCATCCGTTGAATGCGGGCTGTCTATGTGGTAGAATTTCCAACGACTTATGGACCAGTCAACTAACGGATGCGCCGCTGTAGCCCACTGGTGAAGCGCAAGCGGCGTGTATGATTAAACAGTGCGGGGGTTTGCGGCCCCATTGGTTCACGCGCGCGGGGCGGATTAAGCGGTGCGCCCCCGCTCTTCCATGTTCTCCGGCGGTCCCGGATTCTCCGCCGCTTCGTGCGAGCCACTCGACGGCGCTATCCGGGCCTTTTCACGATGCGCGGCTACAGGTGCTGCTATGTTTGAATCGCTAAGCGAAAAGCTGGAAAAGGCGTTTAAGAATCTTCGCGGTCAGGGCAAACTGACCGAAAAGAACATCAAAGACAGCCTGCAAGAGATCCGCACGGCGCTGCTCGAGGCGGACGTCAACTACAAGGTTGTCAAGCAGTTCATCGAAGACGTGCAGGCCAAGGCCGTGGGCCAGGAGGTGCTGAAGAGCATCCAGCCCAGCCAGCAGATCGTCAAGATCGTTCACGATGAACTGGTCTCGCTCATGGGCGAGGAGAACGCGCCCCTGCAAATGGCCGAACAAGGCCAGACGATCATCATGATGGTGGGCTTGCAGGGGCAAGGCAAGACGACAACCGCGGGCAAGCTGGCGGTTCACTTGAAGAAGAAAGGCCACAAGCCGTTGCTTGTCGGCGCGGACGTGCACCGGCCGGCGGCCATCCGTCAGTTGGAGATTGTGGCGGAACAGGCCGACGCGCAGTTCTTCAGCCTTGGCGAACAGGCGGACCCCGTGGACACGTGCCTGATGGCGCGCGGCGAGGCGCAGATGCGCGGCTGCGACGTGCTCATCCTTGATACGGCGGGCCGTTTGCACGTGGACGAGCAGATGATGGGCGAGGTGCGCCGTATCCAAAGCGCGATTAAGCCCACCGAGATCCTATTTGTCGCCAATGCGATGACGGGGCAAGACGCCGTGAACTCGGCCAAGCAGTTCCACGATTCGCTGCCGCTGACCGGCGTGGTTCTCACGCAAATGGACGGCGACGCGCGCGGCGGCGCGGCCATCAGCCTGATTAAGGTTACGGGCTGCCCCATCAAATTTGTGGGCACGGGCGAAAAGCTGGACGCGCTCGAGCCGTTTCACCCGAAGCGCATGGCCGATCAGATTCTGGGCATGGGCGACGTGGTGTCCCTGGTCGAAAAGGCGCAGGACGTCGTCGACCAAGAGCAGGCGCTCCAGTTTCAGGAAAAGGCGCGCAAGGCAAGCTGGGATC
>PUMX01000365.1 GCA_003552485.1 Candidatus Hydrogenedentota bacterium | reverse complement strand
TGGTCATCGACGCCGTCCAGGGCATAGTTCTCCTTGATGGCGCCGACGTGACGCCCTACACGGCCGGGATCTTTCCACGGCTGCGACCACCCGAAACAACGCTGACATTTGCGACGGACAACAACGAAGGCGCGGCCCTTGGCCATGTCTGGTTTCGCGCGCGGTGGTGGTGACTTATGGAATACGTCATCGAGATCTTTGACGCCTTTGGCCTGCGCCGACATCGATTCAACCGGGTTCCGCTGGTCGAGATAAGCAGCCATTTGCCCGGGCGGCCGCAGCGCGTGCGCGGCATGCTGCCTTCGATGACGCCTCTGCGGCCTGGCGATCGCGTGCGCGTTTGGCTCGATGGCGCGTTGGCCGCCGACGCAGACGTAACGCGGGTTGATCCCGAGTGGGGCGATCAACGCAAACTGGTGATCGATCGCTATCTCTCATTCCATGAACTACTTGCTTTTGAAGCGGTTTCGGGGCAGTCTCTGCTGGATTCGCGCGTGACCGCGAGTCTTTTCAATCGATCCGTGACTGAATTGGCGAAGGAATACGTTAATCGCGCTACGGGCCGCATCCATTACACCGTGGAACACACTGGCTATCCGGAAGGCGCGGAACGCGAGTACGCGAAGTTCCAAGCGCGCCGCATGGGCGTCAACGAACTCGAAGCAGGCGGCATCGAGCACGGCGACTGGGTGGGGGCCTCCCGCATCGATGCAAGCAACGCGTACGCGAAGGATGGCCGGACCATCGCCGGACTCGTCGTCGACGGCGCTCCCTGGCCAGACCTGCGCCTGCTAATGGTCGAAGCGGAATCGCCGGAACGCGACAGCGACGCCATCGCGCGGCATCCCGAGGTAGCGCATTGGAGTGACGCAACCTACGCATCGAGCGGTTACGCGCTTGCGGGCGCCGCAGCCAAAGAAGCGTTGCAGGCGCGGATCGAAAACGACGGCATTGTCTACGTCGAATTGAATCCCTGCCGGGACGTCTTCGGCCAAACCATCGGCCGCATCGACGAAGACGGGCGACTTCTGGGCATGATCTTTGGCGCGGGCCGTTGTTTCAACGCGGCGCAGGTTGAGTTGGGCCACGGCCGGACGCTGCTTCACGCCAACGGCGCCATCCTCCCGCCGGCATTGCGCCTTAAGGAATTCTTCAGTTACGAGCGCAAAACTGAATCGAGCATCGCGGCGCTGGACCAGGTGTTGAAGACCTTCCACGCCGATGGCCCCTTGGAGGCCGCGCTTACCGTGTTGGCGTACGCGGCGGGCGCAGTGTGGTCGGTCAACGAACGCGGCGTCATTACGATGCGGCGAGCTGATCGCGCGGACCACGTGACCTTTCATGATCCCAGCGATACGGCGGTGGCCTGGAGCGCGGATGCCCGCGGCGTTGTGAACGCCATTGACGCAGAAGCGAACCCGGCGCACAGCGGCGTCGGGAAGACATACGAGCGGCCGGCGAGCGTGGCGATTCTCGGATGCAGCAAAGCGGCGGTGACGCTGGCGGCGGTAAGCCATGAAGCGGATCTCGATGCGGTCATCAATGGGATGCTCGACGACCTCGCCTATCCCGAACGAACGGGACATATCGTATGGTTGCGCGGAAACGCAGCGGTGCGCCCGGGGAATCTGGTGGAAATCCGCAACCCGCCAGTGGAACGCGTCGATGCGCCGATTGAAGGGGAATGGGGCGGCCGTTATGCGGAGCAACTGATGGCGCGGGTTGCGTCGGTCACGCATCGGCTTGCAGGCCGGCATGTCCAGACAAAAGCGAAGTTGACATCGCCATTGCGGAACGGCGCGAATCCGGTGGCGAGCCTGCGCCGCGCCCATCCCGGCCGGGAGACGATGGCAGCGTTTCGCCTCGACGACGAGCATGTAGGACTCGACATGGGTTATCACCTTGACGGCGCGGGATAACGCTAGAGACCCATCAACCCAAGGCGCATTCCGTAATACCGGCGGAAGCAACCTGAGAAGATGCCGCCGCACTCGAATAGGTCATTATTGAAGCAAGGAGATGAATGACATGCCCATGAAAGGCAAGGGCTACCTCAAGACCACTTGGACGTTTCAGGAGCGTCCCGTGGCTTCGGCGAAACTCAACAACTGGGACGACCGGATCGAGTCGGCGCTCGTCTTTGTGCATTACCTGTTGAACCAGGTTTGGGGCGGCGGCGATGGGGTATTGCGCAACGCGGCGGATGAGCTCGTGGTCGAGGCCGCGGAGCCACCGGCACTCCACGCTGTGGTCCGGCCAGGTTACGCGTTCATCGGCCGCTTCGCGTACGCCCTCGAGAACACCACGCCCACCCCGGACATACAACCGCCGTCGAGCCAGCCGCGTCTTGATCTCGTCACAGCAGAACTCGACGGCTGGAGCATTGGCGTTGTAACGGGCGAGGAAGCCGCGGAGCCTGAACCGCCGCAAGCCCCACAGGACACGCTACCCTTGGCTACATTGTATCTGCGGCCCGGCATGAGCTACATCACCGACGATGATGACGGAATCCATGGATATATCATCGACGCCAGAAGCTTTCTGTAACAGGGATGCCGCTGGCGAAAACTTACCCCCGAGCGGCGCCGCGTCTCCGCCCGCGCGCATTTCGTGAATCCCGCCGGCCTACGACCCCACGGCCGCCCCGGCCCAAGGCGACTCCTCGTCTGGGAAGAACATGCTTTCGACGAAGAGATTCTGGAACGCCGGATCCTGGGATAATTCAACGTGTCTGGTTTGC